>NZ_DHYX01000018.1:0-9742 GCF_002414285.1 Clostridium sp. UBA5119
GCCACTCGGGAACTCCTCCATAATTTTAATATAACTAGATTTTCACAGTAGCTTGACCTGAACTAATTTCCAATCTTTTACATAAATAAAAATGTCACTAAACTGACAAGACTTAGTATACAATTATATTGATTTTTTTTCAACCCCTTTTTTCAATATTTTTATAAAAATTTTATTGTTTTTTCTCAATTAATCATAATTTTTTCATTTTAGGTATTTCGTCACTTAAATTTAAAGCATTATACTAATTAAAAGCATTAATAATAAACTATCATTTCAATATATTTAATTTAGTTCTTACATAATAATACCTGAAACCCGCATGAATACAACAACTATTTTTATAGTTCTCTATTTTAATAATTCTCTAGGAAACTAGATATCTATTTTCCTAGAGAACTATAAGCATAAGTTTATATTTAAATAGTTATTTATATAATTAATTTCCTTCTACTTTGTTCATATCTATATATTTAGAAAATATCTTCTTTAATTCTTCTATTTGCTCTTCATCTACCTTACGCTCTATGACATTGAGAGTTCTTAATACAGCTAATCGTTCATTATTATAAGTAAGGAATTCGTTTATCTCTGAATAGTCTTCTTCATCCAACTCTTTACATATTCCTATTATCTTTGCCTTCTCCGAAATTGTTAACTCATCTATTAATTCTTCTGGTGGTACCTTCATTACTTTGTTTTTTTCCTTAACCTGCTTATTATATTTATCAAACTCTATTTCATCAATTTTAACTATTTCATAATCACTCTTATACATTTCATTTAGTTGATTTTGCTTTTCTCTATTTGCTTGAATTCTTCTTTTTTCTAATTCTTCATCTAATACAATAGTTTCATTAATCTCATTATCTTTAATTAAATCCTGTGAAGTATTTACATCCATATTCTCCTTTTCTATACCAGTAGTAATTTCTTTATTATAATTTTCAGCTTTCTCACCGGTTTTAGCTATAACCTTATTTTCCTCTTTATAATCTAAGTTTTCATTACTTATATTAAAGCTTACTAACGCTATTATATTTACTATTGTATATAGAATTATTATCACAGAATATTCCTTTCTATTCATAATATATCCTCCTTAAATAAAAACTATCTAAATTATTCCATATTTTTTAGAATTTATACCTAAGTTGCTTCATATAAATTCATATGGAGGTGTTTCTGTGAGCAAAGTTAAGATTCATTACAAAGATTCATTAGGTTATTATACCTTATCCAACTTTTTAAAAGATGAATTAAATGCAAACACAATTATTGTTTGTATAGGAACTGATAGATGCATTGGAGACTGCTTAGGTCCTCTTATTGGTAGCATGTTAGAAGAAAAATTTTTTCCATTGCCAGTCTATGGAACTATAGCTAATCCTATACACGCATTAAATTTAGATAGTAAACTATCGGATATAAAATTAAAACATCCAGATTCTAAAATTATTGGTATCGATGCTTGTCTTGGTCCTCCTAATAAAATTGGCCAGATACAAGTTCGAGATTACCCCATTAATCCTGGAAAAGGTGTTGGTAAATCTCTTTCCCCTGTAGGTGATATATCAATAATAGGTATTGTCGATTCTAGCGATATTGACGAACCCTTTACAAGTAGAAATATACGATTAAACCTAATTTTGGAAATATCCAAAGTAATAACCCAAGGACTTGTTCATGGGTATTATCTCAACTCATTATGTGATTAATAATGAGTAATTATCGCCTAGATATTATATACGGTACGTGGACTTATTTAACTATTTATACTATTAAAATCTTTTTAACAACCCTTAATTTCGAAGATAGAATTATAATTTTTATTAACTCTCTCTTTCATAGAAAATGAGTTCCTTACAACAACTAGAAATGATACAAAATAAAATATACCTACTATACAAATATTTTTTTGCATAGTAGGTATATTAAATCACATTTTTATATTTATATAACCTTTATTTTTAACTTCTATTGTTGGACATCATATAAACTTATTTACATAATTTAAAATATAGGTTTTATATTCTAACTTGTACATCTTAACTATTTATTGAAACATTATATCCTGTAAATGAATCGTCTAACTTATCTACATAGTCAAGCATTTTTCCTGTTCCAACAGCTACACAAGATACTGAATCTTCTGCTACATATACTGGTACATTAGTAACTTTTTCAATGAGTTTGTCTAATCCATCTAATAAAGCGCCTCCACCAGTCATTATTATACCTTTATCAGCTATATCTGCAGCCAGTTCAGGTGGTGTTTTTTCTAGTACAGAATGTGCACATTCAGCTATGGAAGTAACAGCTTCTTTTAATGCCTCTTCCATCTCACTAGAACAAACTGTGATATTTTTAGGTAGTCCAGTTATAAGATCTCTTCCTCTTATCTCTGCCTTCATATCCTCATTTTTAGGATATGCGCATCCAATGTTTATTTTAAGTTCTTCTGCTGTTCTTTCTCCAATCATTAATTTATGCTTTTTCCTTATGTAACGAATTATAGCATCATCAAAATCGTCTCCAGCAACTTTAATAGACTCTCTTACAACCATTCCTCCTAAAGAAATTACTGCTATATCGGTGGTACCTCCACCTATGTCAATAACCATATTACCACTAGCTTTAGTTATGTCTAACCCTGCTCCTATAGCTGCTGCCAAAGGTTCCTCAATTAATAAAACCTTTTTAGCTCCTGCATTTCTTGCCGCATCCTCAACAGCTCTTCTTTCCACTTCAGTAGCCTCACATGGTACACACATTACAACTCTTGGTGTTGACATCTTTCTCTTACCGCAAGCTTTTTTTATAAAGTGCTCTAACATTTTTTCTGTAACATCATAATCTGATATTACCCCATCTCTAAGTGGACGAATTGCAACAATATTTCCTGGCGTCCTACCTATCATTTTTCTAGCTTCTTCACCTACTGCTAAGACCTTATTGGCACTTTTATCTATTGCTACAACTGAAGGTTCCTTTAGTATTATACCCTTACCCTTTGTGTAAACTAGTACTGTAGCCGTACCTAGGTCTATTCCCATATCTGTTCCTACACCGAAAAAAAACATCTTAAAATTCACTCCTGCTCTCTAGTATTTTCTTCTTATTGAAATACTATACAATATTTACTAAAACAATATACACCTATTATATTACTATTCTACCTAACCTTCAATTGTTTTATATTTCATTTTAGTAGCTTTTCCACCTCTAATGTGTCTTTCAGCTTTATTTAGATCTAAGATGTTTTTTGCTTCCTCTGCTATTTGAGCATTTATTTTAGGTAATCTCTCAGTCATATCCTTATGAATTGTACTTTTACTTACACCAAATACCGACGCTGTTTTTCTTATTGTAGCCTCGGATTCTATTATATATTTTGCTACTTCTAGTACTCTATCTTCAATATAGTCTTTCAAAGCGTTACCTCCTTAACCCTTCTATAATTATAAATATGCTAACTTCCTTATTTAAATTACATTCTTGCTAGCCTTTTACTTTAAAGTTTAAAAACTAGCAAGAATATTAATTTTATTTTAGTTATTTCTTATAACTAACATATTTAGCTGGGTCTACTTCTTTTCCATCTTGTAATACTTGGAAGTGAAGATAATCTCCATATTCCTCATATGCAAGGTTTGTAGTTTTACCTACAGCTCCTATTTCTTGACCAGCTGTAACTTTATCTCCTGCTTTAACTAGAACCTGTTCTTTAAGATTTCCACATATTGTAGTTAGTCCATTTTGATGGTCTATTTCTACATAGGTACCTTCTGTATTTGCATCTACCTTTTTAACCACTCCAGCACTTACTGCTACAACTGCTGAACCTTCTGCGGCTTTAACATCCATAGCTAAGTGATTTTTATAACTCTTAGTTGTTGCCCAATATACTGGATCTTCAGAATATGCTCTACCTAAAGTACCCTCTACTGGATTTTTAAAACTAACTTTAGTTTGAGATGAAACTGCTGCAGTATCATTATTCTTAACTGTTGGTACTGGCTCAAGCTCCTCTTTAACTTGTAGTGCATTCTCAGGTTTTTCTGGTTGAGTTACAACTTCTTTTTCTGTTTGTTCTAATGCTACTTTATCTTCTTCAGAATTCTTATTGTTATTTCTTCCAGCTGTTACAGCTGCAACTGTAGCAACAGCACATAGACAAACAAATAAAATTACATAGAAGCCTTCTTTTTTGAAAAATTGCTTCACTTTGTTAAGTTTATTGTTCATAAAAACACCTCCATCAGTATTGTGGACGTTTATTGGGAAATTAATACACTATAAGAAAAATTTTTTCTTATTTATCTCATCTTTTTCATATTTTTTTGCTAAAAACTAAAAAAATAGGGCAAAAGCCCTATTTCTTTCTAATCTTTATTAATATTTTTTATTTCAATACCTGTATAATAATGTTTTAAAATCTCTTCACAACTCTTGCCTTGGCTAGCCATTACATTAGCTCCCCATTGACTCATACCTACTCCATGACCAAAACCATTACAATTTATAACAACTTGATTATTTAAAAACTCTAAAGAGAAGTTAGCGGAATTCAATCCAAACAACTGTCTAAATTTAACCCCTGTTATAGTAACATTGCCAAGGGTTATTTCTTTCACTGACCCACCATCTGTATAATTATTTATTTTAATATGATCTTCTAGATTAACAGGTGATAAATTTGCATTACTATAACTGCTATTAACCACTTGCGCAAATCTGTTTATGTCTATAGTTTCTGTACTTTTATATCTTGGTGCAATATCTTCACCTAAACTTTCAACACTTCTAAGATAAGGTAGTGCTGTAGAAAATACATCTTCAACATTTTCAGTTTTTCCACTACTTGTAGAGAAATAATAAGCCCCCAATACTAATTCATTATTATATGTTAATACCTGTCCTCTAGTCTCATTCACCACATCTTCAACTAGTTTCCATTTATTTTCTCCACCTATACCTAATTGATCTATTTTTACTTCTTTAGGTGTATATACCTGACAGTGAACAGTATCACACAAATCTGCTCCTCTTCCATTGGCACATCCACTTGATACAGCTTTTGTATGAGCTAAGGTATATGTCCTTGCTGCTATAGCTTGTGCCTTCAAAGCCTCTTTATTAAAGTTTAATGGCATCTCACTACATACTACGCCCTTAATATATTCTTCTAAAGGCACTTCTATAATCCTATTTTCCTTTGTCAAATAAACCTTTATTGTATCTACATCTAGCTTAAAGGAAATGCCCTTATTTGATTTCTCACCTTTATTTTTAGATTGCATCACTTCTATAGCCTGTGATGAGTCATTTCCTTTTTTACCTATATTACCTCCTTCACCTAATATCAATTTATAGGATAATATTAGAAATCCTAGTAATACTGCTGAATAAATAGCTACCATCAATATTGGTTTAATAATAACTATAGCTTTATCATAATTAAAATTTATTTTAATCCTCCCATAGTACTTCACTTTTCTTCCTCCTAATAAATAAACTTGTCTTCTATACTAGATAGACTTAGTTATATTTATTATTATATTTATGGTAATATGCTTATAATTTTGCAAATATAAAAATGCCCAGCCTTAAATTAAAAGCTGAGCTATATAAAGTATAATTATATTCTAGTTATTTCTGCGCCTAGGTCATTGAGTTTATCCTCTATTGTTACATATCCTCTATCTACATGGTATATGTGATCTATTATAGTCTCACCCTTAGCACATAAACCTGCCAAAACCAGTCCTGCTCCTGCTCGAAGATCTGGTGCTACTACTTCAGCTCCTGTAAGCTCTTTAACACCTTCTATTGTTGCAATTCTTCCGTTAACATTAATATTAGCTCCCATCCTTCTTAACTCTGCCACCTGCATAAACCTATTTTCAAATATAGTTTCTGTCACACTGCTTCTTCCAGGAGTAATACTTAATANNCGATTCTCAAACACGGTTTCTGTAATCACGGATGTGCCGCCAGCTTTCAAGACGAGGGCCATCATTTGTGATTGCATGTCTGTTGGAAATCCTGGATGAGGCATAGTCATAATATCTGTGGGTTTTAATTCTACATCTCCATCTACAACAATTTTATTTCCGAATACATCAATCTTAACACCCATTTCACGCAATTTAGCAATCACTGACTTGAGATGTTCTTCATCTACACCTTCTATTGTAATTTTACTCTTTGTAATGGGTGCTGCTATTATAAATGTTCCTGCTTCAATCCTATCAAATATAGGTGTATACGAAACTCCTTCTAATCTTTTTACTCCTGTTATACATATCTTACCACTTCCTGCACCTTGAATCTTAGCTCCCATTTTATTTAAAAAATTAGCTAAATCTACTATCTCAGGTTCCTTAGCTGCATTCTCTATAAAAGTATCTCCTTTAGCAAGAGTTGCAGCCATCATTAAGTTCTCTGTGGCTCCAACAGATGGGAAGTCTAAATAAATTGTGTTACCTTCTAATTGTTCTGCAACTACTTCAACATATCCGTGTTCCTCTTTAATTGTTGCTCCTAAAGCTTTTAGTCCCTTCAAATGCAAATCTATAGGTCTAGATCCTATTTTACATCCTCCAGGCAGAGAAATTTTTGCCTTTCCAAATCTAGCTACCATAGCACCTATAACTAGGAAAGACGCTCTCATTTTTCTTACTAAGTCATTATCTACACCTTCATATTTCAAGGTTTTTGTATTAATATCAATTTTATTATTATCTATATCTATATTAACCTCTGCTGAAAGAGATCTTAATACCTCACATAGTACAAATACATCTTCTAGCATAGGTGATCCATTGATAGTTGATACACTATCTGTTAATATAGTGGACACTAGTATTGGTAATACAGCATTCTTGGCTGAACTTATGTTTACACTCCCTTTTAATCTACTGCTTCCATTTATATAAAATTTACTCATGTTAATCCTCCATTTAAAATGCTATTTCTTAGTATGTTATCCTGATTACAGGTGTCCCCATTATTAAATAGCATCCTGAGGAATATCTAACTATAGCACAGTTAAAATCTATCTCCTCACCTAGTATTATTTCTTTATCGTATAAATTTGTATTACTTATAATACTATATCCATTACTTATTTCTACTTCATCAATATTTTGTGCTTTATTTAAATATAATTGCTTTAAAATCACATCTCTTGTTTCATCTATTGTGCCATTTAAGATTTTACTTTTTACATATAGCGAGTATTCCACCTTACTACTAATTGGGGATAAAATTTCTTTAATTTTCTTTTCTACAGTTTTTTCTTCATCAATATCTAAATTAGGTTTACAAATAGAAATTCTTAGTACAACATTATATCCTTTACCGTAATCAGCTATTGAAATCCTTCCATCATATTCTTCATGGTTATAATCTATTTTAAAACTTAAGTCCTTATTAACTTCTTGGTAAACTTGTCCCATAGCCTTTTCTATATTAGTTGTTATAGTTTCATATATACTTTCTTTACTTTCTCCACTATAAAACCTGCCTTCCACTACATATTCCTCAGTAGAAGCATTTACACTATTTAATATTCCACTAAACATATCCTCTTCACTCTTCCCATAAAAGGTTTTATCCCTTATAATTAATATGCTTAATGTGAACATCACCACAATTAATAACTTACTATATAACTTCATACATATCCCACCTTAAAATAAGAATAAATCCACTTATATTAAATCATTAACTTTTTCACTTTTTTTATTCATATTTACATATAATGTAATAAGTTATATTTTGTTTATACTAATAATATATAGCAATTTTTAAAATGTGTTCATAAATAACTTGCTTTTTAACATAATAATGTAGAAAATAAAAAGATAATTTACGAATTAACATAAATTATCTTTTTATTTTTTGAATTATAAATTAAAAGTCTTTTTCATCTAAAATTTCAAAAATGTTATTCTCATTTATTAACCAATTACTCTGTTCCTCAGAAACATATATATCCTTATCTATTTCATGTTTTTTTACAGTTTCCTCTTTATCATTCTTTATAATCCAATTAAAAGAAATATTAAACCGCCTCATATCATCGGATTTTTCTTTTTCTTTTATATTTAGGTTCTCCACTTCCACAGTACACTTTTTAAGGTAAGGTTGTCTTAATCTATGTGAAAAAATTAAACTAGCTTCATAGTCGTTATATCCTTCTTCCGTCATATATTCAGCAAATTCTTTTGTATCTTCTGACAGCTTATCTCCAGGTACAGATCCTTTAGTTACATATTTATGATACATCTCTATATCTTCTTTATCTACAACATAATGCTTCTCAATAAATCCTCTTATTATATCTTCGGTCTTAACCTCTTTTGAATTACATCCAGCTAAAACTAATGATGACATTACTAAAAATGTGATAATGAAAATGTTTAGTAATTTACTTTTCATGATTTCCCTCCAAAATATATTTAATTTTAAATAAAATTTTTAATTATAACAAAGATATAAACTACTTTAATGAAAAAATTTTATATCATATAATATATATTTTATGAATACTACCACATCACGAAATCAGTATATATAATTTCAAATCTATTATATCCATTTATAAGCCACTGTCCATTTTCTTTTGAAAGATACATATCTTTATCTACTTTATGTTCCTTTACTATCTCATCTTCATCATTCTTGATAATCCAATCAAAAGAAACATTAAAACATCTCATATCCTCAGATTTTTCTTTTTCAATTATTTTTAAATTTTCTATTTCTAAAGTACAATTTTTAGCATAAAGTTCTTTTAATCTATTGTAAAAATATCCATCTGTCCTATATACCTCAAATCCTTTTTCAGATAAATATTCAGCAAATTCTTTATCAGCTTTTGTTAACTTATCTCCTATTCCATAACCATTTTTAACATATTCGCCATATGCTTTTACCTCTTCTTCATCTGCTACATAATGCTTCTCAACAAATCCTCTTATTGTATCTTCTGCCTTATCCTCTTTTGAATTACATCCTGATAAAACTAATGTACCTATGACTATAAATATCATAGTAAAAATGTTTAGTAATTTATTTTTCATAATACCCCCTATTTACTTAAATTTAAATACTTTCTTTGAATATATAAAAAAATACAATATCATATCTAAAAATAATGCTATATAATAACTTTTTTCTACTCTAAAAACATTGACTATCCCTTTAGAAGCCATAATCCATAACATACTGATGAATATATTTAAGATATTTATAACAATAGCTTGAATCTTAAACTTAATAGTACGACTTGTAAAAATAAAATTCATAAAGGTCCATATAAAAAATATTATAGTTCCTATTATAAATACTATAAAACTAAATTTAGATATGATTCTAATGTTATAATTTGATATATCTATAAGACCTATAATTTTTAGTCTCACAAGTAATTGAATAATTATATATATAAGCACACTTACATAACTAGATTTAAGGATAAATAAATATTTAGTATTATTAAATATACCTGATATTCCTTCCTCAAAGTCAGAATTATTGCCTATATTATTCTTAGCTATTTCAAAAGCCTCTTCCTCTGATTTACCTGATTCCACTAAATCACTAACTTCAGTTATAATGTAACTTTTTAATTCTTCCTTTAAGTCCTTAACTTCTAATGTATCTTCAAAAGCTGAACTAAAGAGCTTTCTTAAGTATCTATTTATTTTTCTCTTTAACTTAATACTTAAAT
>NZ_DHYX01000032.1:0-3173 GCF_002414285.1 Clostridium sp. UBA5119
TATTAGAGGGCTTAGTTTTCAGTAGAAAGGCAGCACAGCATATTAATTTACTTGTAGATGAAGGTGATGATAAACTAAGTGGAGAATTAGTTGAAAGAATTAATCTTAAGGCTATAAGTGATGTTAAAAATGCAAATGAAGAATATAAGTATAAGTTTATTAGTTATTTGAAGGGAAAGGTAAATGGTGAATATGTTAAACTTTTTAATTGTTGATGATATTATTAAGAGGGCTTTAAAAGAAGATAGTCCCTATGGGGATGTAACTGTATCAGCTATAGTTTCTCCTCTAGAAAGAGCTGAGGTTGATTTAATAGCTAAAGAGGATGGAATAATTTGTGGATTGGATATTTTTAAAAGGGTATTTGAAATCTTAGGAGAAGTTGAAGTGAATCTGTTTGTTAAAGATGGAGACTTAGTTAAGAATACTATGGTTATCGGTAAAGCAACAGGAAATGCCGGCAATATATTAGTAGGAGAAAGAATAGCCCTCAATTTACTTCAAAGAATGAGTGGTATTGCTACTTTAACTAACAAATATGTAAAGAAGCTAGAGGGACTTAATACAAAAATACTAGATACTAGAAAAACTACACCTAATTTAAGAGCTCTTGAAAAGTATGCAGTTAAAATTGGAGGAGGAGTAAATCATAGATTTTCCTTATCCGATGGAATACTAATTAAAGATAATCATATTGGATATGCAGGTGGTATAAAGGAAGCCATTGAGCTTGCTAAAAAGAATTCTTCTTTTGTAAGAAAAATAGAAGTTGAAACTGAAACTAAAGAACAGGTATTAGAGGCTCTAGAAGCAGGGGCCGATATAATTATGCTTGATAATATGAGTCCAGACTTAGCAAAGGATATGGTTAAACTTATTAATGGAAGAGCATTAACAGAGTGCTCAGGAAATATCACCTTAGATACTGTTACAGACTACGGCAAAACAGGAGTGGATTATATTTCCTCTGGAGAATTAACGCATTCTGTAAAAGCCTTTGATATTTCATTAAAAAACTTTAGAAAAATATAAATATAAAATGATATAATTGTTTTGAATATGATTACTATGTTGAAATATATAGTAATCATATTTTTTAAAATTAATCTATTTAATAAATATTAGTAGGACAAAGGAAAGGACAATACATGAGGATTAATAAATTATTTAGTAATCTTGGAATTTGCTCAAGAAAAGAGACTAATAGGCTTATAGAAGCAGGAAGAGTAAAAGTAAATGGAGAACTGTCTATTCCTGGGCAGTGGGTAGAGCTAGAGGATGAAATTTTAATTGATGATAAGCCTATCATAGCTAAAAATAAAATTTACATAGCTTTTAATAAGCCCATGGGAGTTACATGCACTGCAGCTAGTGAGGTGGAAAATAACATCATTGATTTTATAAACTATGAAGAATATATATTTCCAGTAGGAAGATTAGATAAAGAATCTCATGGATTAATTCTCATGACTAATGATGGTGAACTAGCAAATAAAATATTAAATTCAGATAATTACCACGAAAAGGAATATGAAGTAAAAGTAGATAAACCTATAGATGATAATTTTCTTAAGAATATGTCTGCAGGAGTATATATACTAGGAGAAAAAACTAGACCTTGTAGCATCATAAAAGTAGATGAATGTACATTTAAAATTATATTAACTCAAGGATTAAATAGACAAATTAGGAGAATGAGTAAGGCACTAGGATATAATGTGGTAGATTTAAAAAGAATAAGAATTTGTTCTATAAATATAGAAGGGATTGAAGAAGGTATGTGGAGGTATCTTACTGAGGAAGAAGTTATGGGCTTAATGACATCAAAGAAGTAATCTATTTCCTAAGTACATACTATAACTTGGAAATTTTTGTTGCAATATTAATAAAAAATTTATATAATATTAATAGAAAATGTAGAAAATAAAATAATATTAAACATTAAGGGGGTAAAAAGGATGTTTTGTAAGAATTGCGGAAAAGAAATAGACAATAATGCAGAAATATGTCCACTTTGTGGAGTAAGAGTAAAGGAAACAGTAAAAGAAGTAGTAGTTGAAGACAAACCATCACACTTCGCAGGGGCTGCGTCATGTTGCTTTCCTTCAGCTGGAATAGTTTTATATTTTATGTGGAAAGACCAAAAACCTAAATCAGCTAAAACAATTTGCTACTGGATGATAGGTGGAATGATAACTTTAGTATTAATTTATGTTTTATGTATAGTTTTAGGAATAGCATCAGAATTGATGTATTACTATTAAAATTAAATGAAATATATAGATAAATTACTACACTATATGTTTTTATGTCATAGAATACCTGAAAGATCTTTTTTTTATAAGGGAAAGCAGTTTCCGATATGTGCAAGATGTAGTGGAATACTTATAGGATATTTATTTGGAATTATATATATTATATTTTCTGAAAAACCTCATCTTTTAATTGAGATTTTACTTATCATGCCATTAGCTATTGACGGTATTGGGCAATTTTATGGTTATTGGACAAGTAATAATATAAGAAGGTTATTAACAGGAATACTTGCAGGTATTGCTACCATAGGATTTTTCAGAACTGCTATAGTTCTAGGGCTTAACACTGGAAGATACATATTTAAATTAATTACTATGTAAAAAGACATCCTAAATTTTAGGATGTCTTTTTTAAAATTATTAAATATTATATGGAATACCTAAATTAAATTAGCTAATAATAAGTATATAAATATTTATAATAAGGATGTTAGTGTCATGTATAATAAACTAGTAAATAAATTCAATATAAATACATATTCCATGATAAAGCATGGTTCTGTAGCTGTAATAACTCTGTTTGGAGTAGGTATATTATTTGGAGTAAAGAATATAATGATTGCTTTTCCTATAGCCCTTACTTCAACGGTTATGGGAAGACAAAATTTTCAGGTTAAGACCTTTAATAAAGCAATTAAAATAATCCTTATTAATTTAATCATTGTTTTAACAGCATATTTTTCATCCATGAATATATTCTGGGGAATACCTATAAACTTTTTTGCTATCTTCCTTATAATGTATACTATAGTATCGCCCTATGATTTAACTTTTTATAAGCCCTTTATAATGCTATATGTATTTACTCAATATGCGCAGGTATCATTAGGAGAGCTTCCTTTTAGGATTTTATCTGTA
>NZ_DHYX01000032.1:3194-13817 GCF_002414285.1 Clostridium sp. UBA5119
TGGAGTTTTAATAGTAGTAGGGGTAAGTTATATAAATAGAGTAAATGAAAGGTCTATTTTAGGAAAAAGTATGCAAGAGGCCTTTATTTTAACAAGCCAGCAATTTAAAAATATCTTGCAGAGGGAGTATGATCATACAATAGAAGATAAATGTTCTAAAATAATGAGAGATATTGCTTACAAAGTATATGTAACAAGACATAGAAGATATTTGACCACTAAGCTAGGAAAAGTTCAATTTCAAATATTTATTACTGTAGAATATTTTAATTTATATATGATTCACATATATGAAGGTATTAAAAATTTAAGTATTTCCAAGGAATATATAGAGAAGTTAAAAGAAATAGTAGAAGATATAATAGAGTTATGCAAAAATANNGTTTCAAACTATAAAGGAATCTACTGATAACTTTATAAGAGAATGGAGTATAGATGAGCAATACCACTTAGAGATATCTTTAATACTAGAAAACCTTCTTAGTAGTATTAAGGAATTGAACTCCATAGAAAAAAGAGGTTCTAATAAAGTATATAAAGAGTGGGCTAGAGCTGACATAGATAAAACTAGAGTAACCTTTAAAGAATATTTCAGACCCAATACTATAAGATTTAAATTTGCTATTAGAATGGCAATAACTCTTACTATAGCATTACTTATAGGAGAGTTTTTAGGATTTTATAAAATAATATGGGCAGCAATAACTATAATGTCTATTATGCAACCTTATTATGAAGACACAATTAAAAAGGCTAGGGATAGAGTTATAGGGAATATATTTGGAATTCTATTTACGGGTGTACTTATTAATGTGGCAGATTCTCAAATAATTACCTTAGGAATTTTAGTTATATCTCTTTATCTAATTTACGCTTTTAAGGAATATTATAAAATATCGTTATTTGCAGCCATGGCATCCATATGTATAGCATCTTTAACGGAAAATATAAATGTATTAATTTTATATAGAATAGTATACGTGATTATAGGGGTAGTTGTAGTGGTTATAGTCAATAGAGTTATTTTCCCATATAGGCTAAAGGATGGAGTAGAACAACTTATAGATAAAATTGCTAGGTTGAATAAAAAGCTTATAGAAGATAGTATGGAATTTTTACAAAGTAATAAGCAAATTCATGAAATAAGGGATTTGATTATCCATTCTACGCTTTTATGTCAAAAACTATATATGAGAAATCTTCAATACAATGATAATGAGATTAATAAATTTATAGCTATTAATAATAAATATGTGATACAGGTAGGATATAAGGTATTAATAGCATATGGGAAAAATGAAAATGGTAAGAAGGAAAATATAGAATCTATATTGAATCTATATGAAAACTTTAATAATAATATACATCATATGTAATGGTAATATAAAATATACATTAAAGAAAATATAAAGGAGTTAACAAGATGAAAAAGATTGTATTAGCGGGAGGATGCTTTTGGGGTGTAGAAGAATTTTTTTCTAGAATTCACGGTGTAACAAATACAGAAGTAGGATATGCCAATGGTAGAACAACAAATCCTACCTACGAAGATGTGTGCTATGGGAATACAAATTTTGCAGAAGTATGTGTTATAGATTATGATGAAAGTATAATTTCTTTAGAGGAAATACTAAATAAATTTTGGGGAATAATAGACCCAACCGCACCTAATAGACAGGGAAATGATATAGGAAGTCAATATAGAACTGGAGTTTATTATGTTGATAAATTAGATGAAGAAATAATTCGAAACAATATAGAAAAAATACAGAAAAACTATATAAAGAAAATGGTTACAGAAGTAAAAACTTTAGAAAATTATTATAGAGCAGAAGAATATCATCAAAAGTATTTAAAGAAAAATCCTAATGGATATTGCCATATAAAATTAGATTAATAATAGGTTTAATCATAAATTAATGAAGCTACAGGTAAAAACCAACTAAGGATGGAATGGATAATTAGTTATAAGTGCATTTAAGATAGTAATCCTTTTGTATATAATAAAACTAAGAGATTAAATAGGTGAAGAACATTGATTAATATATACATTATAAGTACTAAATTAGCAGTGATATTTGAAATGAAAAGCCCTTTTAAGGTTGCGCCTTTAAGTCTATAGTTCCAGTAAAGGATAACTAATAATACTATAGATATTTTTAAAAAGAAACATAGAGGGAAATTAGGCACAATGCATTTTGCAATAGCATTAACCTCGTAAAATATACCACTGTACTTACCCACAAAGAGCCAAGTAAAAAGCAAATCACTAATATTTAAAAAAAGAATAAAGAGTAATTTTTTTCTTATAGGCTTTGAAGTTGTAACTTCTGATTTAGTTGTAAATTTAATAAAATTCATAAAATAACACCTCACAAAAAAATATATCCATATTATGTTAAAATATGCCATTATATTAAAAGTTTATGTAAGTTACTACTTATATTGTAGAATAAATAGTTCTATGAGATCATGTAAAGGTGTATCAACATAGCTTGTATATTTTATCACTGTAATTTTCAACAGAATCTTTTAAATATAGTGTTGACATATCCACTTTATAAAATATATAATAGTAAAAACATACAATGGTAAAAATAAATATAATTTAATTTGATGATAAGGAAGAGTAGTTTAATTTAGCTTTGATAAAGAGAGTTGGGGATGGTGGAATCCTAGCATGAAGGAATTAGATGAATGGACCTTTGAGAAATAAGGGGAAATTATTGGTGAGAGTACCTGAATCGTAGGCTACACGTTACAGTAGATAGAGTATGTAAGTACTTGAAATTAAGAGGCATATTGATAAATTTGTATTAGTGTATTTATCAATGGCAATTTAGGTGGCACCACGGAATTATCTCCGTCCTATTTTTATAGGACGGAGTTTTTTTATATTTTTATTATTGTATGGAAGTATTTGAATTATTTTAGGTGGTGGTATGTATGAAGTGAAAGTGCGAGGAATTAAAAGCAAAACTTAATAAATTTAATAAAAGTTATATTAATAAAAGTTATATAATGTTTTTAAAGAAAAGGAGATTTTATTATGAAAGGATATTTTGGTAAGTATGGCGGAGCATTTGTTTCAGATGAGGTGAAAAAAGCTTTAAATGAGTTAGAAGAAGCTTTTGAAAAAGCCATTGAAGATAAGGAGTTTATGAGGGAATATAATTACTATTTAAAGGATTATAGTGGCAGAGAAACACCCTTATATTTTGCTGAGAACCTAACAAAGTTTTGTGGAGGTCCTAAGGTATATTTGAAAAGAGAAGATTTAAATCATACAGGAGCACATAAAATAAATAATGTTTTAGGACAAATTCTATTGGCTAAAAGAATGGGAAAAAATAAAGTAATTGCAGAAACGGGAGCTGGTCAGCATGGAGTAGCTACGGCTACTTTAGCTGCAAAATTTGGAATGGAATGTGAAATTGTAATGGGAGAGGAAGATATAAAAAGACAAGAGCTCAATGTATTTAGAATGAAAATATTAGGAGCAAAAGTCACTCCAGCAATTAGTGGTACAAAAACATTAAATGATGCAGTGAATGAAGCTTTAGAAAAATGGGTAAAAAATATTTCAGATACTTTTTATGTCCTTGGTTCCGCAGTGGGACCTCATCCTTATCCAAAAATTGTTAAAGAATTTCAGAAAATAATTGGTGAAGAGGCTAGAAAACAAATATTAGAAAAGGAAAATAAACTTCCTAATTATGTAGTTGCCTGTGTTGGAGGAGGAAGTAATGCCATTGGAATTTTTACAGCTTTTCTAGAAGATAAAGAGGTTAATCTTATTGGAGTAGAGGCAGCAGGTTATGGAGTGGAAACAGAAATGCATGCAGCTACAATAACAAAAGGAAAAGAGGCTATTATTCATGGTATGAATACCATTGTATTAAAGAATGATAGGGGAGATATTAAGGAAGCCTATTCTATCTCCCCTGGACTTGACTATCCAGGAGTTGGACCTGAACATGCATTTTTAAGTGAGATTGGTAGAGCAAATTATAAATATATTACAGATGATGAAGCTATAAAAGCATTTATGCTTTTATCAAAGTTAGAAGGAATAATACCAGCCATCGAAAGTGCTCATGCCATTGCTTATACTATTAAATTAGCAAAAACTCTACAGAAAAATGAAGTCATAGTAGTAAATCTTTCAGGACGAGGGGATAAGGATGTGTCTTCTATAAATAAACTTCTTAATTAGTATGATTTCAACTATTATAAGTTTAATTATCTAATTTAAATTGAAAATCATTTATTTTAAGTATGAAAATTTTACTTAGTTTCCTATATAAATATTTATATAGGAAACTAGGTAAATATGAAACTATTTAAATAGTTGTTTTATTTATGCGGGTTTGAAGGGGTTTTGATTTTTGAAAACATTAATAAATTATATTAAGCTACCTTTCATTGAGGTATATTTTTGTGTGTAATACCCCTTATTATCTACAATTTTTTTTATGGCGTATAAGAATTTATCAATTTCATCTATTGTATTGTAAATACCAAAACTAATTCTAACCATACCAGGCTGAATATCTTTAGATGCAAGAGTCATTTCTTCTATCATAGACTTAGGAATTTTTAAAAGTCTTTGTAGATATGGATGAGCACAGAAACATCCACTTCTTACAGCAATTCCAAATTCATAGGCTAATATTTTAGCAACTATAGTATGATGTATTCCTTCTATATTAAATGGAATAATACTAACTTTATTTTGAAAATCAGAATAATTACTATATATTTTTACTGAATGTATAGATTGAAGATGTTTTGTAGTATATACAGTTAAATATTTTTCATATTCATCTATATTAGACATTCCAATTTGAGAAAGCTCATTTATAGCAGCACCTAAAGTTATTGAGCCTATAAGGTTTGGTGATCCAGCTTCTTCCTTATCAGGGGAATTAGTCCATATTACTTTATCATGAGATACGAATTTAATGGTTCCTCCACCGGTATGGTCAGGTTCATACTCATTAAAAAAATCTTTAGGTCCAATTAATACACCACAACCAAAGGGGGCATACATCTTATGTGCTGAAAAAGCAACAAAGTCAATAGGTCCTAAAGGGAGTTGAAGGCCTATAGAAAATTTACTGTGAGGAATCAGTTGAGCTCCGTCTACTAAAATTTTAGCTCCANNGATATGGTATATATAGGGTTTTTAATGCCGGTAACATTTGAAGCTCCAGTTATTGCAACTAAAGAAATTCTTCCATTATATAGTTCTAGTTTAGACTTTAAATCATCCATATCTAAATAACCTTCATCGTCTACTTTTACATATTTCACTTCAAAATTTTTTCTCCATGGTAAATCATTAGAATGATGCTCCATAGAAGTGCATAGAATAATTGACTCCTTATCTTGACTAGCTAATATACCAGCTAGCTTATTTATAGCTTCAGTACAGTTTTTTACATATATAACATCCATCATATCACTATAATCATTAATGAAAAATTTCACAATTTCCCTCGAGGTTTCATACATATAGGTGGATAACTGAGATTTATATCCATCTCCTCGATGTATTGAGGAGTAATAAGGAGAAAAATTTATTACTTCATCAATTACAGATTTTAATGGAGGCGTAGTAGCTGCATTATCGAAATTGATACCTATGCAATATGATTTATCTATCAATGGAACTTTAATATCTACTCCATAAACTAAGTCTCGATATGGATTATCCCTAAAGTTACTCATTTTTTACCTCCTTAATTAAATAGTTGTTATTATATAATATTAAAGATATATTTTATTGGTGCAGATATTAAAAGAATAGTTGACATAAATACTCTGATTTGATATTATTAAACCATAGTAAAGTACTCAACATTAAGGAATGATTTTTATGAAGTTATCAACAAAGGGAAGATACGGGGTTAAAGCTATGGTTGACCTAGCTATTAACTACGGAAAAAGCCCTATATCTATTAAGAGTATTTCAAGTAGACAAAATATTTCAGAATATTATCTTGAACAGTTATTTTCTGTGTTAAGAAAAGCAGAGCTAATAAAGAGTATAAGAGGAGCCAATGGAGGATACATTCTAGCCAAGGATCCAAAAGAAATTACAGTATACCAAGTATTAGAGGTGCTAGAAGGGCCTATCGAAATTTCAACCTGCTTAGATAGTGATGGCTGCAACAATATTGATTGTTGCGCAACTAGAATAGTATGGAAAAAAATTAAGGATAGCATTGATTCTGTAACAATGGCAATAACTTTACAGGATATTGTAGACGATTATTCTAACATACTGAAAATTAAAGGAGTGAACCTAAATGAATAAAACAGTTTATATGGATTATGCGGCAACAACATACACAAAACCAGAAGTATTAGAGGATATGATACCTTACTTTACGGAGTTTTATGGTAACCCATCATCTATATATTCGATTTCAAGGGAAACTAAAAAAGCTATAGATAAAGCAAGAAATAGAATAGCAAAAGCTATTAATGCAGATCCGGCAGAGATATATTTCACTGGTGGTGGATCAGAAGCAGATAACTGGGCAATTAAGGGAATAGCCCTTGCTAACAAAAATAAAGGAAATCATATTATAACTACTAAAATAGAGCATCACGCTGTACTTCACACTTGTGAATATCTTGAAAAACAAGGATTTGAAGTAACTTATTTGGATGTGGATGAAGAAGGATTTATTAGATTAGAAGAACTAAAAGATGCTATAAAGCCAAGTACTATATTAGTGACTATAATGACTGCTAACAATGAGATTGGCACTGTACAACCTATTAAAGAAATAGGCGCTATATGCAAAGAAAGAAAAGTTTTCTTCCATACAGATGCAGTTCAAGCTATAGGCCATATAGATATGGATGTTAAAAATATGGATATAGATGCATTATCTCTATCAGGACATAAAATTTATGGTCCTAAAGGTGTTGGAGTTTTATACTTAAGAAAAGGCATAAAAATTCACAACTTGGTTCATGGTGGAGCTCAAGAAAGAAATAGAAGAGCTGGAACAGAGAACGTAGCTGGAATAGTTGGATTAGGAAAGGCTATAGAGCTAGCTATGGAAAATTTAACTGAAGAAAAAGAAAGATTAACTTATTTAAGAGATAAGCTTATAAAGGGATTACTAGAGATCCCATATTCTAAACTTAATGGTTCTGTAGGAGATAAAAGACTGCCAGGGAACGTAAATATTAGTTTTGAATTTATAGAAGGGGAGTCAGTGCTTTTAATGCTTGATGCTAAAGGAATATGTGCATCAAGTGGAAGTGCTTGTACATCTGGATCTTTAGATCCATCTCACGTATTATTGTCTATAGGACTTCCTCATGAAGTTGCTCATGGTTCGTTAAGACTTACAATGGGTGCTAAAACAACTGAAGAAGAAGTAGATTATGTAATAGAAACTGTACCTGCAATAGTACAAAGGCTTAGAGATATGTCACCATTATATGACAGTTTCTTAAATGGAAAAATTAAAAGTTTTTTTTAACAAGGAGGATAAATAATTATGATATATAGTGAAAAAGTAATGGATCATTTTACAAATCCAAGAAATGTTGGAGAAATAGAAAATGCTAGCGGAATTGGAGAAGTTGGAAATGCTAAATGTGGAGATATAATGAGAGTTTATTTAAAAGTTGAAGATGAGAAAATCGTAGATTGTAAATTTAAGACTTTTGGATGTGGATCTGCCATAGCGTCTTCTAGTATGGCTACAGAGTTAATAAAAGGAAAAACCTTAGATGAAGCATGGACACTTACAAATGTAGCTGTAGCAGAAGCTTTAGATGGACTTCCACCAGTTAAAATGCATTGCTCAGTTCTTGCAGAAGAAGCTATTCATAAAGCTATAAATGATTACAGAGAGAAACAAGGATTACAGCCTTGGGATTACGAAGAACATGATGATATACATGATCAAGTTCATGGAGAATAGGTGTGATACTTAGATGAAGAAAAAAGTTGTAATAGGGATGAGTGGAGGCGTTGACAGTTCTGTAGCAGCATATCTTTTAAAAGAACAAGGATATGATGTCACTGGAATAATGATGAAGTTATCTCCAGATAATCCTGAATATGCAGAAAATGAAGGTGGTTGTTGTTCTCTTTCAGCAGTTAATGATGCAAGACGAGTAGCAGATGTTTTAGATATACCCTTCTATGTTATGAATTTTAAAGCTCCTTTTAAAGAGCATGTAGTAGACAATTTTATAGAGGAATATTTTAGTGGGAGAACCCCAAATCCTTGTATAGAATGTAATAGAAAAATTAAGTTTGAAGAATTTTTGAGAAAAGTTCAAGGGTTAGGCGCTGATTATATTGCTACTGGCCATTATGCTACTATAGATTTCAAAGATGGAAGATATAGATTAAAGCGTTCAGAAGATGATAGAAAAGACCAAACCTACGCCCTATATACTCTAACACAAGATCAATTGGCACATACTTTGATGCCTTGTGGAGCTTATTCTAAAACAGAAATCAGGGCTATAGCTGAAAAAATAGGGTTGGAAGTATTTAGAAAGAAAGATTCTCAAGAAATTTGCTTTATACCTGATAACAATCATGGTAATTATCTTTCTAGATTTAGTGGAAGAGAAGTTGTACCAGGAAATTTTGTAGATAGTACTGGAAAAGTTTTAGGGAAGCATAAGGGCATAGTATACTATACTATAGGACAGAGAAAAGGTCTTGGAATTGCTCTTGGAAAGCCTGTATTTGTAACTAACATAATCCCAGAGAGAAATGAAGTAGTTTTAGGCGAAGAATCAGAAATCTTTAATACTACGCTTATTGCTAAAAACATAAATTTAATTCCTATGGATAAAATAGAAGGAGAGATTATGGTTGAGGCTAAGGTAAGATATTCAGCTAAACCAGCTCCTGCAAAACTAACTCAATTAGATGAAAATCATATTAAGTTAGACTTTGAAACTCCTCAACGGGCTATAACTAAGGGGCAATCTGTCGTTTGCTACCAAGGTGACCTTGTTGTTGGTGGAGGAATTATTGAAAGAGTTATAAAATAGTAAATTAAATATAATTTTAAAGTACAATAAAAAGATTGAATGATATTTTAGGGTTGTCTTAAAGAGAATTAGCTAGATTTATTGAGATAAGTTTAGCAAGCTCTAAGACAATCCTTGAAGTCATTCTAGGAGGGATTTTTATGGATTACAGTGATAAAGTTCTAGAACATTTTTATTCACCAAGAAATGTAGGTACTTTACCTGATGCTGATGGCATAGGTGAATGTGGGGATGTAAGATGTGGAGATGTTATGAAGATATATTTAATTATAGAAGATAATGTGATTAAAAATGCTAAATTTATGACCTTTGGTTGTGGATCTGCTATTGCATCATCCAGTATTGCCACAGAACTTATTATTGGAAAGACTCTAGAAGAAGCCTGGAATCTTACTAATGAATCTGTTATAGAAGCTTTAGATGGATTACCATCTTCTAAAATTCATTGCTCCGTACTTGCAGAACAAACTATACACAAGGCTATTAATAACTATAGAGAATCTCATGGACTTGAAAAGTGGAAAGATAAGTATAACAATGAATAGATGATATTTTGGTTATACAACATAGTCCACATTAATATTAGTATAAACTCTCTTTAAATAGGCAAGGATAGAAATATCATTTCCTATGAAGGGAGTTTATTTTATGGCTAAAAGTAGAGATTACATCTATATGGATGTAATGAATATCCAAGGAAAAAAGATAGGATATATAAAGGATTTATTAGTTGATTTTAATAAGGGGGAAGTGATAGGATTTAAAATTAGTCCATATAGATTATTGGGTAAGGAGTTTAACGTACTAAAAGAGAATATAGTATATCATAAGTCTCAGCTAGTAATTAACAATATAGTTAAGGATAAATATTTAGAATTCTCAAGTATTCTGAATATGCATGTTATAGATAAATGCTCTAATATATTAGGTTTAGTAAGTGAGGTTATATTCGGTGATGATGACTTTAAAATAAAAGGACTTGCAGTAAAAGATTATAATATATTCAGCATGTTTAAAAGTAGAAGTATTTTATTAAAACCATACTTAATACTAGGAGACGATTATATATTATATACAGCTGAAAATACTAATATAGCTTTGGAATGTATGCCTAATGTAGGAAAGAAAAAAGCTACTAATAAGGATGTATACTATGAAAAAGATTGATTGGAATTTGAGTATCTTAGGTAGGTTATCAATAGCTCTATTGATTGTAGGTATAATAATATTTTTATTGTGGAAGTTTCCTATTTTTACTGAGGTTTTAGGAGTAGTGATAATATCCTTTATAATTTCATATAGTATTAGACCTTTTCATAAGTTCTTTATGGACAGGGGACTTAATAGAAAGTTAAGTGCTTTAATAGTAATTCTATCTATTATATTATTTGTAGTTATAATATTTTCTATCTTAGTTCCATGGATATATAATGAAAGCTCTAATTTTGCTGAAGTAATAGGTGAGATGAAAAGTTATTATGAAAGAATTACTGGAGATATTAAATATGTAACTGATAGTCCTTTCGTTAAGGAAGTGTTATATAGTTCCTATGAAAAATTCAAAGACGCTCTTAT
>NZ_DHYX01000031.1:0-34981 GCF_002414285.1 Clostridium sp. UBA5119
ATTTAAAAATACTCTTCTTGGTATACTATCTTTATTTTCTTTATATAACTTATAACTTTTAGACACTCTTTCAAAGCTTCGTGGGGTAGCCCTTATATCTTCTTCATTAATACTGTGTAGATGCTCTGGAAAAGTAGATATGAATTCTATTACTTTTCTATCAACTTTATTTTCTGAAGCCCATTTAATCCAACCCTTTGCATCACTTTCCATGTTAAGCCAAACAAAGCGATTTTCTTGGGCAGCATCCATATCTACTACTTGATAATCAAAGTCTGCACCGTATTTACTGGATGGATTCATTGCAGCTAATATCTTTACTTTATCATNNCTCTATTTAATATCAAATTCATAAGCTCTTGTTGTACGCTATGCTCACACCTATTTATTTCATCTATAAATAAAAGTACATCTTTACCTTCTAAAATAAGATTATCTATTTCCCTAAGCTTTATATGAATAGCATAGATAGTTGCCTTTTTACTTACAACTCTTCCATGTTCATCTTTAATAGTATATTCTTCCACTGTAGGGAGTCCACCTATTTCACCCTCCTTTAAAAGGTTTCCATCTATAACAACTAAACTCCATTCTCTTTGTCTGGCCAAAGTCTTTGCAAGAGCAGTCTTGCCTATTCCACTCTCTCCTACAATAAGAGGTACTTCATTAATTTCTATTACAAGCTCTACACTTTTTAATGTATCATTAAAGTTCATTTGTATTATCCTCCTACATAATCTTTAGCTTTTCATCTATAGCAACTCTTTTTGCTCTATTACTTCCATACTTATGAATAAATATAATCTTATCCATAGAAATATTATTATACTTTTTATTTATACTTTCACAATTTATAAAATTTCTTACATAGCTCTCTTCTATATCTTCACTAGATAATCTTTCTTTTAATACGCCTTCAAGCTCTTCTATAGAAATATCTTTTATAAGATATTTAATTACTAGTATATTTTCTTTCAAAAATTTTATCATCTTTTCTTTATTTAGATTATGAACAAACTTGATAGCAGCTTCATTATTTCTAATGGCAGATATCTCAGCTTTTTCACTAGGATTGTTAATATACCTTAGGGCATCATAGCTAATATTTACAGCCACTAGCTGCACCTCTTCACAAGGATTTTCTATATACTTAATGGAATCATAGTTTTTCTCAATAGCCAATCTCTGAAGATCACAGCTAGGATTCTTTATATACTGAATAGCCCATCCCTTTTGTTCAATCCCTAGATTTACTAGCTCTTCACTAGGAGTATCTATATATTTTAAAGTATTCCAGCTTTCCTTTACTGCATACTCTTTCATTTCTAAGGTAGGCTCATCTATAAATTCAATAGCATTTATATTACTCCTCAATGCTTTTATATTCATTTCCTCTGTTGGATTTTTTATGTACTGTAGAGACATTCCATCCTTCTCTACAGCCAAAAGCTTCATTTCTTCTGTTGGGTTCTTTATAGTTTTTATAATAATTGGATTCCTCTTTACCATTTCTATAGCTCTATTATAATCCATAACCATATTCCTCCTAGGTTCATAGCGCATATAAGATTTGTAAAAAATCTTATAACTACATACCCTTTACTAAACAATAACTTTATTAAGTAATAATAATTATCCATTTAATTATATCATTTTATAGTATATTTAAAAGCACTTTTTTGAATATTTTTATTATAATTTCTTCAAGCTATATATGATTATTTTCGAAAAAATGGATATCAAAATTAATTGATATCCATTTTTTAAGTTTTTAAATATGTATTTCAACAGAAAGCATATCGTCATCTGTTTCTATTAAAATATTGCCTTTATTACCACTCACTATTTTTTGCACATTATGTAGTCCATAGCCCCTACTAGAACCCTTCGTTGAATATCCTTCTTTAAACATTGAGGATATATTTATTTTATTCATATCTTTTACAGTGTTTTTTATAGTGATAACATATCTACCGTTAGTTGAATAATCTTCATCTATATATATATCAACTAATTTATTTGAACNNCGTTATTTAATAAATTAGTTAATATAATTACCATATCTGATTGACTAATCTTTATATTATTCAAGCTATTTTTAATGTTACACTTTATATCTACATCGGCTTTTTCTGCTTCACAAATTTTACTATAAATAAGAGCTCTTAAAATTATATTATCTATAGTCATTAGCTTTGTTAAAGTGTCTTTATAAGTTATATCTTCTATATATTTCTTTATAACTTTATTAACTTCATTATAATTTCCCACCTGAAGGGTAGAGTATATCACATTTAAATGATTTTTATATTCATGTTCACTTGCCCTTAACTTCTCAATATACTCATTTAAAATCAAATTATATTTATTTTGAATTTCTAATATCTCATTCTCCTTCATAATTTTATATATATCTCTACATAAAATCATAGTTATTATAATGAATACTAACAATGCTGAAAATAATCCAATTCTTAATCCACTGCCTATAAAATGACTATCATTTATAAATATTAATATAGTTAATATTAGAAATAAATTCACTATTCCTGTTATGATAATTTTAGTACTTATCTTAGGTATAGTTGAAATATTCAACTTAATATATTTAGTAAAATAATATATAGTACCTAAGGTAATTGTAAATACACCCACTAATGTTAGGGTTAAATTTATACTTTCTGTATTTATATCTAATATACCTACTATAATTCCAACAATACTTTCTGCTATCATTAAAACTAATAATGATATAGTTATCTTTATTAGAGATTTATAAAAAGTGTCATTATGTAAAAATTTATTTATGAATGCATATATTATAGTTAAAGCTCCTAGAGTAACTACTGGTATTTTTATAACAATACCAAAAACATATGCTAATATAATAGAAATTATAACATTTTTAATATTAATTTTATCAAATAAAATATTGCAAATCATACCTAATGTAAACAACTCTAAAAAATTATTTATACTCATTTTCATACCCTAAAATTTCAAACACTTTTTCACAGTAACTTATAGATAAGTCAATAATATCACTAATGTTAACAAAATGAACTTTCCATAATTTAGTATACATCTTGTCTATTCTTTTTATATATTTAGTGTTTACAATAAATGATTTATGGCATTGTACTATACTATTTGATTCAATCATACTTAAAAGCTTCCCTAGAGATAATTTTGCATAAATTACTCCATTCTTAACTGTTACAATTTTGCACTTCCTTGGTATATACTCAGCAAAAACTATATCATCATGATATAGTTTATAGGTTATTTTATTTTCTATAGTTATCATACTATACTTTCGATTGTCATTTTTCTTAACATTTTCTTTCATAAACACATCTATGATTCTTTTAATATCTTTTTTACTATAAGGCTTTATTAAAAAATCATAGCAGTGTATATTTTTAAATGCATCTACCATCTGATAGCCTTGACTTGTTATAAATACTATTCCTTTTAATTCATAACCTTCCATAGCTCTAATTTTTTTAGCTATATCTATCCCAGATCCATCTGGTAAGTTAATGTCAATAAAGAATAAGTCAACATTTTTTTCACTAATGACTTTTAATGACTCTTTAAATGAATGTGCCGTTAGGAGCTCCACATTATTATAGCTTTCTTTAATTAGGTTAGATAAATTATCACTTTGAATAATATCATCTTCTATTAACAATAATTGCATCTTCATCACCCCTAACAATTATAGCACATTTTAGATAATTATTACTTAATTTTTTCTCTTAATTCTAATGGTAATTCTACTTCTCCCCAAAAGAATATAGAAGGAGATTTCAAGGCTGCTTCTCCTACTCCTATACTAGCACTAGTTAATACACCACTCATAAGTTTTCTTAAGTCGAATTTTTTCATTAAATTTTTCATTACAGATTTCCCCCTGTTATTCATATAATATTCATAAATCATATATGTTCCAAATAATAATACAAGATTTATGTACACAGAATCATTTATTACTCTTACTAAAGTATATGTAAATAAATATATGAAGCTTGTCTTTAATTTTAATTTTAAAATTACCTTAGGAGCTTCTATTGCTTTAATCTTAGTTCTATATTTAGCAGTAAAAATTGTAGCTATAACAGATACTAATATTAAAACTCTTATGAATCTTGGTATTATTATTATAGAAGATAAAAAATACATACTTAAATATATTCCTGTAGTCTTTATAAAGCATCTTGCAAAGCTTTTACAATGACCACCTCCAAGTTTAGTTCTAACCCCTAAAATTAATACTGTAATTATGAAAAATTCAGGTAATCTTTTAAGCATAATAGATATTAAAAGTATTATAAAGAATTTAATCCCTTCACTTATAAAAATCTCTACCCCATATCTAATTCTATCAAGATAATATATATCTTCTATATTAGATTCTGTGGCAATAAAATTCACAATTTTTTTTACTAAAATACTAATCATAAAATCCCTTCTTAATTCACATTTTAACAAAATTATACACCATTTCCATATGATTTATTTTGAATTTTCATGAAATTACTTATTCCATACCTAAAATTCCTTATTTTTCACACTTAAACTTTATTTTACATTAATTCTTAACTTACATGTTCGATATTTGACCTTTCGTTCCAAAAACCACACTACAAGATTATTTTAAGCTATAATCATATATGAATAACACACTTATATAGAGGTGGTTTAATTACAACACCAGTAAAATATTAATAGAAATAATAATCTTAAATTCCTTTCATTAATATACATAAAGCACCTCTATATTCATTTTATACTAAACTTATATTTATATTTAGAATCTTTTATTGTGAGGTGCTTCTGATGAAATCTATCAGAAAAGATTTAAAATTAGATTTGATAGCTTCTATTATAGCTATATTGATTTTCTTATTTTCAGTGCCTAGATTGATAAAGACATCTGACCCTACTACTGTTGCATTTTTAGGTATTTGTGTATTACTACTCCTTATATGTAACTTGCGTAAAATTCATAGTAATAATTAGGTTATTATTATAATAAATTATATTCAATAATTTAACTTAATATATGTAATTAACCAATTTAATTGTAATTGTGACTATAGAGTGTAAAGTCAATGTCCCCTATATAAAAAGTAAAACACAGTAAAGTATCTAATCTTTTAGTACTTTACCGTGTTTTACTTTTGTTGATAAATAAATTAAATATATTAATTTAATAATTAATTACTTTTGAATAAAATATTTTTTTAATAGTCTTTACTACAGAATCACTTTCACTATCTCCTATGATTTGTGAATTATTTTCTTTAACTTTAATAGATGCATTTTCTACTACATATCCTTCATCCGCTACTTCAAGCATAGAACTATCCTGTTCTACACCAGCAAATACAACTACCTTGTCACTTTTAATCATCTCTCTTAACTTAGTCAAAGCGCTTCCTCTAGATGTTTTACCACTATATACTTTTAAAATATAGTAATCTTCATTATATCTTTCATAGATAACCTTGATGTTTTCATAATCGCTACATCCTTTAAGCCTATTATGTAGTATTTCTATTTTATCTATCTTGTTAATAACCATGATGCAAATTACATCTAGCCCTTGTGGTAGTTTACTATATATATAATTTTTTAATGGAAGTACTTTCTCTAAATTATAAAATCTCTTTTCTTCTTCATTGGTAAAATTACCATAATAAATGTGCATCACATCATTAATTATGGTATGAGTAAAGGTGTTTATAGATAACTCATCACATATATTTAAAATTCTTTCAGCTATTTCATTATTTATTCCTTCATGGTAAACATAGCTTTTCTCATTAAAATCATATATTGCTGCTCCATTCATTGTAATTACTGGTAACTTAATATTCATACTACTAACTATAGGTGCTACAGTTTCTGGAGTTTTATCTGTTACTAATGTCACTAGTGCTCCTTCTTCTATCATTTCCTTTAGTTTTACTTTAGTATAGGCACTAACTTGATTTTTAGAATCCATTAAAGTATTCGTTAGTGTGCTTACAAACAAAATTTTAGTATTTCTCTTCTTAGGTAACCTCATAGCATTGACCCCTAAAGCTACAAAAATCCCAATTAAAGTGTCTATAATTCTATTAATAGTAAATGCATAAGGAACTACATCATCTCCATGATTTATAGCCACACTTAAAAATACTACACAACTAATATAGGATGCTGTTTGTCTTTCAAGTAATATAGTAGTATATATTAAAGGTATGATAGCTATAGATGTTAATAGATATCTTAGTTGTGGCATAGATTCAGGTATAAATCTTCTTTCTAATAATAACACTATCACTCCAAAGACACCTCCAATTAAAGTCCCAATGGTACGATTTAAACCAACCTGCTTAGTACTCTCCACACCTTGTTGCATGCATAAAATTGCCGCTATTGCTGAATAGAATGGCATTCCTGTGCCTCTTACTAAATATATTAAAAAGCATATAAAGACTGCCACTGCTGATTTTATAATCCTCATTCCTATCCTTGGCATTAAAATCCCCTTCTTTAACTTATAATTTATAATACATTATATCATGAGTATTTATAACTTTTTATATTTAAACGTATTCTAATTTTACATATAAATATTCAAATATTCTTTAAAATCTAATGAACTTTAGTTATTCTGAAGTTTACATAAATAATTCATATTGACATTCATCACATTTTCCATATATAATTATTCCAATTATATGGAATTTCTTGTTATTACCTTTATAAAATAAGTATAAATATAGGATTTTAAGGGGGAGAAACTCATGCTTGAATTTTTTAAACTCATACCTATAATTATTATGATTATATTTCTTTGCCTAGGAATTGGTGTCTTTCTACTTATTAATAAGCTATTTAAATGACGTATTTATCTAAGTTTTGATTTGACTTTTATAATGAATAAAGTTATATCTTATTAGATAATATAAATATATAAACTTAATAGGAGGTTCATAAATGAATAGCTTAAATTCTAAAGAAGACCTTTTAAAACTAATTGATACTTCTGATTTACTTTTATGCTTCTTTACTGGGAAATGTTTTTGAGGAAATGATGACTTGCTTTGTAAAGTAGATGACTTGCTTTCTAATTATCCTAAGGTTAAATCTATAAAAATTAGTATTGATGAATTTCCTTCCTTGTGTGCAGAATTTTCAGTTTTTACAGCCCCTACAATTTTACTTTTTACTCAAGGAAAAGAAACCCTAAGAAAATCTAGATTCATTGTCATCAATGAGTTAGATAAAAATATAAATAGATATTATAGTTTAATGTTTTAATAATATCCTTTTCAACCTTTTAGTACTTTATATAATAACTAAAAGGTATTTTTTATATCTTCACTTAAAATAATTATTAAAATTATTTTATATTTGTATAAACTTCCTTGACTCTATAGCCCCTATAGGGTTTAACCTTTGAAATATACAATATTAAATTTAGGAGATGATTTTATGAATAAGGAATATTTAAATGATACTATCAAATTATTATGTGAACGTGCAAGTTGCCGAAACTTTCTAGATAAGAAAATTCCTGACGAACTATTAAATGAGATTATATCTTGCGGCTTACATGCTGCTACTGGAGGAAATCTTCAACCTTACTCTATAATAAAGATAACTGATGATAAGACTAAGGAACGTTTAGTTAATGAATGCGATATGCAATCACTAGTTAAAAATGCACCTGTTAATCTTCTATTCTGTATTGACTGGAGAAGAATTCAACGTTGGTGTGAAGCCTCTGATGCTCCTTTTGTAGCTACCAAGAGTTATAGGCATTTTTGGATTGCTCTTCAAGATACAATAATATGTGCTCAAAATATTTGTACTGCTGCTGATTCTGTAGGTTTAGGTTCTGTATATATAGGTACAGTAGAAAGTTGTTTTATGGAATTAAAATCTATATTTAATATTCCAGAAGGCGTATTCCCTGTAGTTCTTTTAAGTATTGGATATCCAAATCAACCTTTAATTCCTGCTCCAAAGTTAGGCATAGAAGCCATAGTTCATGAGGAAAGCTATAAAGACTTAAATATAGATACTTTAGTAAAGCTGCAAAACGAAAAATACAATTCTAAAAAATTTCCCCTTAGTCCAACTAATATGGCATCAATGAAAGAAGTGACTTTAGATATAGGTGGCAAAGATTACAGTAATAAGATTATTACATCTATAGAGCAGCAAGGTTATATTAATATGGCCCAAAGATATTTTGGTCTTCACTATAAAGCAAATTGGTCTTGTATAGGAAATAAAAATTTTATAGAAGCTCTTAAGTCATATGGATTTACATGGATTATGGGAGAGGACTTTCCTACTGGTGACAAATAAATATTAAAATTAAAGGATATAATTAATCAATAAACTACCAATTATATCCTTTAAATATTTTACCATAATTACTATTTCAATAATAGCTGAATCTGTCTCACCCATTCTTCATTATTATCAGATATGTTTGGCCCTATAATCAATTCTTCTATACCGATTCCTTGTAATTCCATTTTTGAAGATTTTATATATTTTAATAGGTTATCATAACTTTCTTTTAAACTGGCCCTACTACCTATATGGTCAATGACTCCATAGACCCCTTCTTTTAATGTGTATTTATTCTTAGAATCATTTAGCTTTTCTTCTTTGCTAAGAGCGAGATAACTTTTAAGATGAGTTTCTCCTTTATCATTAATATTTATTAACCTTGATGGCTTAAACATAACTTCTACACTAATACTACAATTTCTATCAAAACTTACTAAAGACCTTATTACATTATCTATAGTGCTATTCTCATTTACGTCTATTAAATATCCTTCTCTTCTTTCTAATACCATAATTCTTGGCTCTGTAGAATAATTTCCTTCCCTTAAATCATTTATATTTTTTAATTGTTCTTCTACATAATAAGAAACTTTTTTTAAGTTCTCTATATTTTCATCAATTACATTTTTCAAATTGTTAAACAATTTTTCTGTTTCACATATATCCCCACTTAAAATCTTCATAATTTCACTAAGAGATAATCCTGTAGACTGTAATGCTTTTATTTTCCACAACCTCTGACTAGAAGTACTATCATAATATCGATAACCTGACTTAGAATCTACTTCTACAGGAACTAATAATCCAATATTATGGTAGTATCTTAAAGTTTGTATGTTTATATTATGTAGTTTAGCCATTTCACCTATACTAAATTTCACTTCGTTTTCACCTCATATATTAAATAAAATTAAGTCTAATATTATAATAAAACAGGAGACACATTATGTCTCCTGTTTTTACACTACTGTAAAATAAAAGTTCCTTACATACTGAAATGATTTCAGTAATAAAAATCTTACGCATAACTTTTCACCATAAAGAATAATTATTTCTTTAAATAGTATTCCATAACATTTTTAACCATAGCTGTTGGTATTCCACTACCGCCTCTACCCTTTACATCTTCTATTATCATAGATATGGCAATTTTAGAATCATCTGTGTTTACAGCTACAAACCATCCATTTTCTTTACCCGATTCATCTTTTTGGTCTTTCTTTATCTCTGAAGNNTTTACCAGCTATATTAAATCCATTTACTTTTGCAGTGGTGGCTGTTCCATCTGCATCATTTATTACAGCTGAGAAAGCATCTACTAAAGCTGGTACTTTTTCTGCCTTTATAGCATTTTTCCAAACTTTTGCTTCTGGATTTTTTCCAATGTTAAGTCTTGGCTGCATTATATCTCCATTGTTTCCTAATGCACTATATGATAATGCAATATCTAATGGTGACATAAGCACCTCACCTTGACCATATCCTGTGTCAGCAAGAAGTATTTCTTTACTTAAAGTATTATCATTACTAATTTGAGAAGTTTCCATTGGGAAATCAAAAGTTATCTCTTCTCCAATCCCAAAGTTTTTAGCTCCATTTATAAAGGCATCTGATCCTATATTCAATGCTACTCTTGCAAAATAAATATTATCTGAGTATTTTGTAGCTTCTTTTAAGTTTATAGCCTTACCAGGATCTTTTACTCTCGTAACCTTATATCCACCCCATGATGAATTATTTTGCCAATCTAATCCCTTAATATCCATAGTTTCTCCTGGATTAAGTGCGCCTACATCCAATCCTATAGCAGCTGTAACTAGCTTCATTGTAGAGCCTGGTGCGTATACATTATTAAACCTATTGTCAAACTGCTGACCATTAAGCTTTTTCCACTGATCACTTAAGGATTTTGTTTTATATGTTACAAATATATTTGGATCATAGGAAGGTGAACTTACCATAGCTAAAACTTCTCCAGTTTTAGGGTCTACTGCAGTAGATGCTCCCTTCTCACCTTTCATTTCACTATATACCTTACTTTGAAGCTCTGGGTCTATTGATAGTTTTATATCCTGACCATTCTTTGCTTCTGTTTTAGCTAAAGTTATTTTTTCTTCTCCCTTTTCAATGTATATTTCTCCACCATCTTGGCCCCTTAATATATCTTCATAAACCTTCTCAAGACCAGCTTTTCCAAGGAGACTTGTTTGTGAATAACCCTTATCTTTATTATTTTCTAGTTCTTCTGCTGTAATGGCTCCCACATATCCTACTAGATTTCCAAAAGCTTCTCCTCCGGTGTAAACTCTGGAGTTTTTATTGTTTATTTGAACGCCTTCAATAGTGGAAAGCTTATTTAACTTTTCAGAATCAGATTGAAGTACAGATACTATTGGTACAAAATAATCTGGGTTAGTATTAGCTGCTAGCTGTTCTTCTATATAGGACTCACTTATATCTAATATAGTTGCCATAGCTGTTATTTTTTCTGACTTTTTATTTTCAAATTTACTTGGATGAATTCCTACAGACTTTACTATATCATCTTGTGCTAAAAAGTTCCCATTTCTATCTAATATACTTCCACGTTTAGAGTAATAATCTTCTACTCTCACTTTATCATCTGATTTTTCCATTTCGGGGAATATTAAATTCTCATTCCACTTTATTTTATATCCATCCTCTTCTTTAACTAAAGTTGCTTTATAATCTTTGATATCTACCTTTCCTGCTACTGTATCCATGGTCATAGTAAATGGTATTTCTAATGACTTTTTATCTCTTTCCTTTTCTCCTACTATTTGAATATCCATATTACTAGCTACAATAGCGTTATATATATTAGTGTATCTTTCTAAAAATTCTTCCTCGTTTATATATGCTTTTGATTCCACTGAAAGCATATTATACATACTTTTAAAATCTTGCTTAATCCAAGCATTTTTATAAATATTAAAGGCATCCTTTATTTCATCTTTCTTAGAGCAACCTGTAAATAAAGCTATACCAATAATTATAGTTCCAATAATTAAGCTTAGTTTCTTTAAATTATTTTTCATTGCTATCCTCCTTATAAAATGTATTTTCTTACTGGATATTTCACAGTTTGAATATAAGCTTATCTATTCAATTCAATAAATAAACTACTATCTCTATTGTAAGTTTATATAAACTTTTATTCAATGAATTTTCTTAAAAATAAAAGTGAACCTTTTACATGAAGACTATCCAGCCTACGGTGATAGACACCATCCAATGAGAAATAACAAAGCCTTTAAAAATAAAATTCATAACTTCGATAATTATGTTAAGTATTTTCATAATCAAGTTAAGGAATTAGTTACTGGCTACGGTAAAATTGATATAATGTGGTTTGACTTTTCCTATGATAATATGACCGGTGAAAAGTGGAAAGCTACTGAACTAGTAGATATGATAAGGAAATATCAACCTTATATAATTATTGATAACAGATTAGATGATAAAAAAAGTATTAAAAAAGCTAACCTTTCTCCTTATACCGGTGACTTTGACTCACCAGAACAAATTATTCCTCCAAGAGGAGTACTAAATGAAAATAGAAATCCTGTACCTTGGGAAGCTTGTATTACTCTTAATAATAATTGGGGCTATGCTTCTATGGACAAAGGGTATAAATCCTCAAAGCAAGTGGTTAGGAGCTTAGTTGAATGTGTTAGCAAAAATGGAAATATGATTTTAAATGTAGGTCCTAATGCAAAGGGTGAAATTCCCAAAGAATCCGTAGCTATCCTAGAAGAGGTTGGGGAATGGCTTGATGACAATGGAGATAGCATCTATGGTTGTAAAGGTAGCTACCTACCAAAACCAGAATGGGGAAGATATACCCAAAATGAGAATCTACTTTATGCTCATATTTATGATAGAGGAATCGGTCACACTAATCTGAACAATCTAAGGGAAAAGATTAAAAAAGCTAGATTGCTTAAAGACTGTTCTGAAATTAAAGTAGAGTTTCCGTGGATGGCAGAAGAATTTGAAGCTGATGCCTTTATAAACTTACCTAGTGCAATTCTTCCTGATGAAAAAGATACAGTAGTAGAGTTAGAACTACTATAAACTCTATTAAAGTTCAAGCTTAACCCATGAAAAAACCCCTTTAGTTAAAATCTAAAGAGGTTTTTATCCATAATTTTTTCTACAACTAACTTTGTATGAATATTTACTATAGTTATTAAACTTTTGTTCCACTATTCTAAACTTTGTAATAAATTATCTAAATTACGTTTAAGCTCCTTTGCTTCATCATTAGATATATTCAATTTGCAAAACACTTCTCCTGGCACATCTAAAATCTCACTTTTTAGCTTTAAGCCAGCTTCTGTTAATTCTATTACGACTACTCTATCATCATTTACGTCTCTATGTCTTGTAATTAACCCCATAGATTCTAATTTTTTTAATAATGGAGTTAAAGTACCTGAGTCTAAGTGTAGTCTTTTACCAATGTCCTTAACTGTCATCTTTTCTTTTTCCCATAACACTAACATAGCTAAGTATTGTGTATAAGTAAGATTATGCTTATCAAGAATGGATTTATACAACTTTATTACCTCTCTAGATGCTGCATATAGAGAAAAACATATTTGATTTTCTAGTTTAATACATTCACAATTCTTCATATAAATTCTCCATTTCACAGAATGACTTATTAAAATTAATTCTTAATAAACCATATTGTTTGAGATTATTTTACAATTTTAAAATTTATATGTCAATACAACAAATAATTTCAATAACATTATAAATAATTCATACAAATATCTCTTATTTTACTTTTCCTTTGAATCTACATAGGAAACCGCTGATAATGCAGCCACATTTCCTTCCCCTGCAGACTTTATATATTGATAAGGTCTTCCTACTATATCTCCTGCTGCGAAACAACCTTTTAAGTTCGTTTGCATTAGCCTATCAACCTCTACATGATTATCTACGATTTTTAATCCCGGAACTAATTGACCTGGTGATATGCTATCTCTTAGTATAAATAAACCATCAGTAGTAATTTCTTTATTCTTTAAAACTAGCTTTTCAACTTTATCTTCACCAATTATTTCTACTGGTGTATCATTTACTACTTCTATAGATGAATGAACATTTACAAACTCTTTATACATAGGAATATAATATACCTTTGATGCTAAAGTAGCAATAAAATTCGCCTCTTCCTCTTCTTTTTTACTATAGGCTATTATTGTAACTACTTTATTTCTATAAAGTGGTGCATCACATGTAGCGCAATATCCAACACCCTTACCTAGAAGTTTTTCTTCACCAGGGAATAGCTTACCATATTGAATTCCTGTAGCTAATATTACTGATGTTGCTTCATAGGTTTTATCATTTACCATTAAAGCAAAGTAATCTCCCATAGCATATATATTATTTATTTTTTCTTCTGTTATTTTTATATCCATAGCTCTTAAGTGATTGATAAATTCTTGTTGTATCTCTTTACCACTTTTACCATGGAAACCCAGATAATTATTAATTTCATTAGCTTTTACTAATTTATTTGAAAGTTCATCATTACCAAATATGACAAAACTCTTATTTCTTATTTTTGCATTTAAAGCTGCTGATATTCCTGCTGGTCCACTACCAACTATTGCAATATCATATCTTTCACTCATAGCTTTATCCTCCAAATTTACAGATTAAAAATATAGGAGTAATCTCCTATATTTTTATTATATATAAGCTTCTACAATTTCTTTTATTCTCTCTTTTGGTACAAAACCTACTGTAGTATTTACATTTTTTCCATCTTTAAATACTATTATTGTAGGAATGGATGCTACACTATATTGCATTGATATGTCTGGGCATTGATCCACATCAACTTTTATAAATTTAACCTTGCCTTCCATTTCAGTTGATAATTCTTCAAATATTGGAGCCAACATTTTACAAGGTCCACACCATGTTGCGAAAAAGTCTACTACTACAACACCATCTTTTATTTCATTATTAAATTCAGCTGAATTAACTATCTTTGCCATCTTTTATTCCTCCTAAAATCAATTTACTAAAATACTATTTATCTAAATTAAATTTTGTTCAATTTAATTTGTTAATATCAATTTACATGTTTATATATTAAATGTCAAGTCATTTTAAAAATATTTTTATATAATTACATAATGAAATCTTATGTTTTAAAATTTAATAATAGTAAACCCTCTAATTATATTATTTCATACTTAAATAGGTTTTATTTATTATAATGATATTTTTATTATGAAGTTATTAACATTTATTTTAATATCTAATAAAAATATATATCATCTTAAAAAAATATAATTATATTAAAATGAGATAAAAATATCAACTTTTCTGTGATATTTACAACACCACTAATAATCTTATAATGCTATTAAAAGTCCTGTAATAGTTGTACTTAAAAAGTTTGCTAAAGTACCTGCAACCACAGTTTTTTTGTGAAAGGTCACCTATTATAGACCCTAGTTTACTAAAAGCAACAAACTCATTTAAAATTATCTTTTGTCCTAGAAGAGCTCCAGCCGTTAAAGCCTCATTCCAAGGAACTCCTATAATTGCAACCACTGGTGAAAATATGTATCCAAATATCATTTCTAATGATTAATCCATCTATTCCAATAAGTCCACCAATAAATCCTATCATTCCATTTACTAAGGCTATAAGAGAAATAAATGCAATTAACATGGCATCTATGTTTAACGCTAAACCTAACCCTTCTGATGCTCCCTTCGCTGCTGCATCTACCATGTTAACTGAATCATCTTTGTCCTTTGTAATTTTTCTATTATATTCTATCTTCAATATAATCTACTATTCATTCGTAAAAATATTTAATTATTAACCTCCCTTTCCTCCGCAAACTATTTTATGTTGAATCATTAAAAATGTCAATTTATCTATGGGATATTAATTTACTTAGATTATTTATTTTAACATACTCATCTTTAATCACTCCATAATAATTATTTCCTATATATTGTATATTAGCATTAACTTCTTTCAACCTTCTTACAAAATAGTATTTTAAATCTATGTTTATTTTATATTTTTATGGAAAACATAGTATTATAATTTTAATTTTTACGGAGGTTAATTGAGATCATATGAGAATACCAAATCATATTGGAATAATTCCTGACGGCAACAGACGCTGGGCTTTACTTAATAATCTAACCAAAGATAAAGGATATGAACATGGCATAAATCCTGGTCTTGAAGTATTTAAACTTTGCCAAAAAGAAAATATAAAAGAGTTAACATTCTACGGTTTTACTATAGACAATACCAAACGTCCCTCTGAGCAAAAACTTGCTTTTATACAAGCTTGCATTGATTCTGTCATGCTTTTAACAAAGGAGGATTGTGAAATCTTGGTTATTGGAAATACTGAATCAAGTGCTTTTCCTAAGGCTTTAATTCCCTTTACAACTAGAAAAAAATTTGGTAATGGTGGTATTAAGGTAAACTTTCTAATCCATTATGGATGGGAGTGGGACTTAAATCTATTAAAAGAATCCAAATCCTCTAATAAACATATTCTACCCTACATACATTCAGAGGATATTTCTAGAATTGATCTAATAATAAGATGGGGAGGTAGAAGAAGACTTAGTGGTTTTTTACCAATTCAGTCTGTTTATTCTGATTTTTACGTAATAGACACCTATTGGCCAGATTTTACTTCTATAGACTTCTACAATGCTTTAGACTGGTACAATGAACAAGATGTTACCCTTGGTGGTTAAAATAAGTTCAATAAAAAAGATATTTAAAGTAATTTACTTTAAATATCTTTTTATCTTATTCAAAACTTTACTTCTACTATATACTTTAAATCTAATATTCCCTATTTATAAATGGACTGAAAGTTATAAATGTAATATTTTATACCTTTACTATATTTTTAAATGTCTTCATTGAAATAATTGCACTAACTCCAAATATAAGCATACTTACTAATACACTTATGATATAAGTGCTCTTTAAATCTATGGACATAAAGTCTCCCAGTGTTCTAATAGCAAAGTAGCTATGAACTAAACCTACTAATACTGGTATTACATAAAATAATAAAATCTCTTTATTTATAGATTTTCTTAATTCTTTATTAGATGCTCCAATATTCAATAATATTTTATATTTACTTTTGTCTTCATTGGCATCACTGTATATCCTAATATAGATTATACTAGCTTCTGCTAAAATAAATACTAAAAATAAAAATGCTCCTATTGCATAAACACCTTTCATCCACTCAATTCTTTTACTTTCATATATACCCAAGGTAGCATGAGTTGTTTCTATATCAATATGTTTACTTAGCTCATCCAGCATAGGTTCTAATTTTTTCATATTAAGAAACTCTTCTTCATTATCTACCTTAATTCCATAGAAATTAACTAATTCACTATTAGATTTTATTCTCTCATAATTTTCATCATTTACAACAATAGTTCTAAAATTTAATTCTGGACCAAAAGTACGTAACCTAAACTTACTTTCACTCACCTTAAATTTAATATCATTTACAGTTATATTATTATAGCTATAAATACTAGCTATGGTTCCTGGTTTCTCAATTAAAATTACTTGATCTCCTTTAACCATCTCTTCATTTATTTTATTTAAGCTATCTTTATTTCTATTAGTATTTAATATATTAACTAATTGGTTATATGATAATATTATATAATTACTATTATTATAATCAGGTACATCTTTAAGAGTCTCTTTGGCTTTTAATACTTTAGTATTTAATTCATACTCTTCCTCTCCAACTACAGATAAGACATCTTTAATTTTTTCTTTACTTGTTATTTCATTTGGTGAAGAGAAAGATATTGAATATAATCTATTATTAGCATCTGATTCACTATATGATGCCCTCATTGCAACTGATGTCCCCAGTACTGTTACTGTGCAAGCTGTAAGAATTGCTATAGTTGCATAAGTTGTATAATTTTTCTTTAATCTATAAGCTAAATTATTAATAGTTATTATATTCTCTCCATTATATAAAATAGATTTTCTTTTAATAAAAAAATCAAATACAACTGGTAACACAGTCCCAAATAGTCCATAAGTACCTAGACAAACTAGAAGTAATGTAGTAACTGCATTCATTTTATTATGAAGTATTAGATAATATCCAACTATAATTAACATTAATGAAACAAACGAAGCTATATATATCTTCCAATTTATCTTAGGCATTTTTTCCGTCTTCTTACTATCATTTAATAGGTCTATCACATTACTTTTAATAATACTTATAAATCCTTTTATGCTCATAAATAAAAATATTCCAAGGAATATTAAAACTGTATACACTATTGAATTTACTGTTACATTAAAAGTAACATTTATATTAAATTCTGCTAACTTAAACACTATCATTTGAAAAAATTTAGATAATACAATACCTATTCCTGTACCAAGAAAACATGAACTTAATCCAATAAGCATAATCTCAATGAAATAAATTTCCCCAATTGTAGCAGAGTCTAGCCCCATAAAAGTATAAATACCAATCTCCTTTTTTCTATTTCTCAAAAATATATTTGATGAGTACCATATGAAGAAAAACATAAATATTACAAGTATTGAAGTTAACATCTGTAATAGTAGTTTTGTATATTTCTCATTTAAAGTACCTAAATACTGCAAAGCATCTCCATCCATTAGTATCATAAAATTACTTAGGATAACTACAGAAAATACCATTGAAATAAAGAACATAGTATATACCTTTATGTTGTTTTTAAAATTGTTATAAGCTATTTGGAAAATACTCATTACTTAGCACCTCCTAAAGATGCTAATAAATCTATTATCCTTCCATAAAACTCTTTTCTATCTGCACCCTTATTCAATTGACATTTTATTTCTCCATCATTTAATATGTAAACTCTATCTGAATAACTGGCACATAATGCATCGTGAGTAACCATTATAATTGTGGCCTTTTCCTCTTTGTTTACCCTATTCAAACATTCTAGTAAATCTGAAGATGACTTTGAATCTAAAGCCCCCGTGGGTTCATCAGCAAATATAACCTTAGGCTTTGTTATTAAAGCTCTAGTAGCAGCTCCCCTTTGTTTTTGTCCACCAGATAACTCATAAGGATATTTTCTCAAGTGCTCTTTAAGTCCAAATAAATCTGCAATTTTTATAACTCTGTCCTCTATCTCCTTACTTTTTTTCTTACCTAATGCAAGGGGTAATGCTATATTATCCATTAAATTCATATTGTCCAAAAGATTATAGTCTTGAAATATAAAACCTATATTATCTCTTCTAAGTTTAGATAATTCTTTATTTTTAATTTTAGTTATATCTACTCCATCTAGCATTATTTCACCTTTAGTTGGTTTATCTAGTGTAGATATTAAGTTTAGCAAAGTACTTTTTCCGGCTCCTGAAGGCCCCATTATAGAAATGAAATCTCCTTCATTAACTGTAAGAGAAACCTTTTTTAAAACCTTATTCCTAAATCCTTTAATTCCATATTCTTTATCTACGTCATTTAATTTCAATATTTCTTTCACTGTTTTTTCCTCCAATATAATCACACTTAATTATTTTTAGATTAATATCTAATCCTTAATTTAATTATAATAGTTTTTATATTGGTTTTCCTTTGCTTAAAGTTACTTTTAAAGTTCTAAGGTTACATTTTAGTAACATTGAGGATTAATTGTAACACCTTTACATAGATAACTCTTTAATTAAGTCAAACTTTTTAGATAATCTGATATTTTATAAAATCTTATTTTTAAAATAGTATATTCTCCTTGAATTGATTCAATCTCTATTTTATGTTCCAATCTATCTATTATTTTTTTAGAAAAGTATAAACCCATACCAGTAGATTTATATGTGGTATTTCTTCCGTTAGTTCCTGTGAAACCTTTGTTAAAAACTCTGTCTATATCTTCTTTAGATATCCCTATTCCATTATCTTTGATGTACAATTCTACATACTTTTCATTATTTTTAGCATAAAATTGTATCTTCCCCTGCCCTTTTATATATTTAATAGAATTATTAATAATTTGATCCAAAATATAAGCTAACCACTTCTTATCAGTATAAATATTATAATTTAAATCTTTTATTTCAATTTCTATATTATTTTTAATTAGAAAGAAGGCATTATTTTTTACACTTTGTTTTACTATATCCTGTAATATTTCTTCTTTAATAAATATATCTTCAGCTGAAGCGGTAGACCGGCTCCCATACATAACTGAATTTACTAAAAAATTAATCTTCTCAACTTCATTTTTTACGCTATGTCCTATATCTCCATCTTCTATTCTCTCTGATATTATATTTAATGCACTTATAGGAATCTTTATTTCATGTACCCATTTAGAAATATACTCTTCCATATCACTTAAATTTTCTTCATATAATTTTATGCTTTTATACTTATTATAATCTTTACTTCTAATGATATAAGACATTATTTCCTCTTCTAATGATTCACCATTAATATCATTAATTAAAATCTCTTTATTATCATTCATCAACTTATATACTTCTCTGTATACCTTTTTCCACTTACTATATTCCATAAATAGAAACACTAAATATATGCTCGTAATAATAAAATCTACATATATTAAATCTTTCAAGTTGTTTCTAAATGAAGTTAAACAGAATAAAAATAAATTTAATACTATAAATACAGTTATAAAGCATATTATATTTAATAATTTTTCATTAATAAATCTTCCTATGTTCATTAAACCATATACCCAATACCTTTCTTTGTTTTAATAAAGTCATCAAGCCCAATTTCTTTAATCTTATTCCTAAGCCTTGTTACGTTAACTGTTAATGTGTTATCACTAACAAATTCGTCATCATTCCAAAGGCTCATCATAAGCCTATCTCTAGAGACAATCTTACCCCTGCTTTTAATTAACACAGACAATATCTTAATTTCATTTTTGGTTAACTCAATAATATTATTACCATATTTAAATGTACATCTCTCCATATCTAAAACTGCATTATTGTAGTACATTATGGAATCATTTCCTGCATAATCATATGTCCTTCTAAGTAATGCATTTATTTTAGTTATTAAAACTTCCATGGAAAATGGTTTTGTAATATAATCATCTCCACCATTATTAATTCCCATAACTAGATCCATATTACAATCTCTTGATGATAAAAATATTATAGGTACCTTTGAAACCTCTCTAATTTTCTTACACCAATAAAAGCCATCATAATAAGGCAAGTTAACATCCATTATTACTAGCTGTGGCTTTTTTTCTATAAACTCCTTTAGTATACTATCAAAATTTTCTATTACGTTTGCTTTAAATCCCCATTTACTTAATGATAAAGACAATTCCTTTGATAAATCTAAATCATCCTCCACTAATAATATTTCCTTCATACTTTCTCCTTCTTATCTTTTTATATTTAAATATCAAACACTACTTACATTTATTACATTATACAATAAAAACAAACTCATTAAAATATTCCTTATTTTACTTAATCATTTACACATGTCAACTTTAATCATCATTATCCTGTAACTTAAATTCAATATCTTCATATCATAATAGTGAGATACATCTTTATAAATCATATATATTTATTTTAGTGTATTTCAAATTCCTTTTATATTACATACTCCCAAAACATAATCTTAGGAGTAAATATAAAAAGTGAGGTAATATATATGAGTAGTCATAGAAGACGTCATTCTAATTGCAAATGTGATTGCTGCTGTTGTTGTAATATACATTCATGTTGTGACAGATGTCCAACCTCCTGTTGTACAGGATTTTCAAACCGTAATTGTAATTCTAATTTTGGTTGTGATTGTGATAATAACCAATGGCTAATATGGTTGGTATTATTAGGTTGTGGCGGTTTTGGTGGCTTTGGAAACAACTGCTGTAGACGTGGATTATTCTGGTAGTAACTTAAGGAATTTTCACACTTGTGGTAATTCATAAATCAATATAAAGAAACACCTGATTAGTTAAAATACTATTCAGGTGTTTTGATTTTTTTCTTTAACATTTTAATTCTGACTAACATCTATTTGTATTTAAAATACATAAATTAAACTTATTAGAATTATCTCATTGTAATAATATTTATATTCTAATATTATAGATATGGGAATATAAACTAACTTAAAGGAGACATTTATGAAGGAGAATAAAATTACAATTGAAGCGTCCAAAATACTAAGCCTTTCCTTAGATATTGGTGAGCATATGCTACGAGTTGGTGGTGAAACTAATCGTGTTGAAGATACAATTATTCGTATTTGTAAGGTTTATGAAATTGATCGTATAGATGTTTTTTCAATAAGATCATTAATTATAGCTACAATAAAAACTAGTAATGAAGAAACTCTAACACAAACACGAAGGATTTACTCCTATGGAACAGACCTTAGTCAACTTGAGAGGCTTAACTCCTTATCTAGATATATATGTCAAACTAAACCTTCTTTCAATGAAATAAAGGATAAAATACAACAACTATCAGTAAGTGAACCCAGTATAAGGTGGAGTTCCTGCCTAGGATACATATTAGCTTCCAGTGGATTTTCTATCTTTTTTGGTGGTAATCTCATAGATGCTGCTGCGGCTGCAATCATTGGTATACTTATATTCCTTATTGACACTTTTATCAAAAGAGAAAGCATTAATCAATTAATATATACCTTTGTTTGCTCAATTATTACTGGACTAGCGGCAATTTTATTTACTAAAATAGGACTTGGAGCTAATGTTGATAAAATTATTATAGGAGATATTATGCTTCTTATTCCTGGAATTCCATTAATAAATTCCGTTCGTGATATGCTTTGTGGCGATATTATAGCCGGCCTATTACGATTAACTGAATCCATATTAATTGCCATAGCTATTGCCTGTGGTTTTGCTATCTCATTGATTATATTAGGAGGTATATTGCACTAATGAAGTATTTAATTCAAATCATTACTGCTTACATAGGTAGCCTAGGATTTGCCTTATTATTTAATATAAAAAAGGAAAGAATACTCTATGCATCTATTGGAGGTATTATTACTTGGTGTATCTATTTACTTTCTTTTTATTATTGGAATGATATTTTTATATCTAATATGATAGCTTCAATTCTAGGTACAGCATACTCTGAATTCTTAGCTAGAATTCATAAAGCACCTACAACTGTATTTTTATTGCCATCTATCGTACCTCTTGTACCTGGTGGTAGCTTATACTATTCTATGAGTTATGCTTTAGCGGGAAATAAAATAAAATTTGATCTTTACGCTCTTAATACACTTAAAACCTCCTTAGGGATTGCTGTTGGAATTATTGTAGTTTCAGTTGTTGTCTATCATTTAACCAATTATAAATGTAAGCGCAGTAAAATATAAATTACCTACTAAAAAATTTTAAAATAAAGAAGTCTGTTAAGGTTAATTATTTACTTCAACAGACTTTTATGTGTATAGATTTTTTATATTTCTAATTTGCTGAACTCGCCACTGCTGAGGTTGCTGCCATAGTTGCTGCAATGGTTGCCATCTGTTGTGCAATAATAATATTAGTAATATTATTAGATATGGTTCCTTCTAATAGATTATTCTTCATGTCACCAACATATTGAAGTGCTATAAAATTTGCAGAGAACATAGCACGTTGCACTTTACTAATGGAAAATGCTCCAAACCCTTTTTTATCTTTTAAGTATTCTGCACCATTCACTAATTCTTCTGCTATAAGGTTCATATCATTAGAAGTCATGGCAAGAACTCCAAGAGTTGACATTGTTCCGTTATAACGTAATTTATACTTCTTATCCTTTAAGCACTTATATAACTCTAAAACCTTCTTACATAATTCATCATCGTCATTATCTGTAAGAAGTAACACAAGTGCCAAGGCCTGCATATCATTTCCTCCGCCAAGAGTTGGCCTTAATCTATCTTCTATTGTTACTACACGTCTGATTGCCAATTCCAAATCAATATCTGTCATTGCCACCATTGCAACATAAATATAATCATCTGTACTTGTTAAAAATGGGTGTACTTTACGTAATCTATCATAAAACTCCTTCATACGATTAATAATTCTATTGTATTCAGATTCAGTTTTTATTTTAGCAACCTGCATTGCCGCAATGGTAAGATACTCAGAACCACGAAAATTCTGTTGTTTCATTTTATCATATAACATTTGAGTTTCCGTAAATAGTCTCTCTGGATTTTCATCTAAAGATAGCATTGTTGCTATTATTGGGAGAGTAGTCCCTTTAAAGCTAGAAAATATTCCTGTATTCTTCTTAATGTATTCTCTCATTTCTTTTATACGATTTGCATCTAATATACACTCCTCATTGGTATATAGCATTGAACATAACATATGTGACAGTTTATAATCCCATTTCAGTACTTTACCTAATTGCATTGCATAATCTGCAAATATATCTAATCTGTTTTCGATTCTAGTATTCATTATTTTAATCTTCTCCTTTAATTTCTCATATTGACTATAATCCAGCTTCCCATTCTATAATAATATTTTTATAACAAATTTTTGTAAATAATTACTGTATTTTCATATAATTTATTATATCATTTTTAACTCTACTCTTCTATATTTTATTCATAGGTATAAATATAGTAATATATATTCTGTATCTATCTATTGACTTCTATATTTTTCAATGATATGATACATAACATAAAATATCGTATTAGGAGATAAGATTATGAATTTAAAAACAAACCTATCAATTTCAAAATTAAATAATAACTTTTTCTTTAGCTTTTTTAGATAGGTTTGTGTCTATATAACAATTACCATAGATACAAACCACACCAATGGAGTGTTTTGTATCTATGATAGCTAAAGAGTTTATGTTGCAATAAATTTAGCCTCATAGATAAACTATGAGGCCTTTTTATATCCTAGGTTAAGGGTCTCATAGTATAAGCTATGAGTCTTTTTTATTATTATAAATATTTTATATCATATTTCTAGGAGGTAATTAAAATTGCAAAATGTTAAAAACAGAGAAAAATTCTCTAGTAAGCTTGGATTTATTCTTTCATGTGTTGGCGCTGCTATTGGATTAGGAAACATATGGATGTTCCCTTATAGATTAGGTGAAAATGGTGGTGCTGCATTCCTAATCCCATATTTTATTTTCGTAGTACTACTTGGAACAGTTGGGTTAATTGCTGAGTTTTCCTTTGGTAGACAGTTTAGAATAGGGTCAATGGGTGCGCTTAAAAAGGTATTCAAAGAAAGAAATATTAAACATGGCTCTATTATATCTATAATTCCAACCCTAGGACTGACTGGTATATTTATGTTCTATACAGTCGTTATTGGTTGGGTATTAAAATACTTTTTCATAAGTTTATCTGGTGAGATATTAACTATAAATATAGAGTCTTTCTTCACTACTTTCATAAATAGTAATATTACAGTATTTTGGCATGGTTTAGCTGTTGTTATAACTTTAATAATAGTTAGTTTTGGAATTTCTAAGGGTATAGAAAAAATAAATAAAATCATTATACCTTTGTTATTTATTATATTTATACTTCTAATTGCCAAATCATTAAGTCTACCAGATTCCATGGAGGGTGTGAAGTATCTCCTTACTCCTGATTGGTCATACCTTTTAAATCCAAGTACTTGGGTTATGGCTCTAGGACAAGCCTTTTTCACAGTATCTTTAACAGGATGTTGTATGGTTATGTGTGGTAGCTATACAGATGAAAATTTTGATATACCTACTTGTGCTATAACTACAGCGTCCTTTGATACTTTAGCTGCTATTCTTGCTGCCTTTGTAATAATGCCAGCAGTATTTGCTTTAGGTCTAAACCCTACCTCTGGACCTGCTTTACTATTTGTAACTGTACCAAGTATATTCCAGACTATGAAACTTGGACAAGTATTAAGTACTTTATTCTTCTTAAGTATTATTTTTGCCTCTATTTCATCTTCTATCGCTATGTTAGAGGGTCCCGTAGAAGCAATTATGAACTTAACTAAGTGGGGTAGAAAGAAAACTACTTACATTACTGCTATTTCAGCTTTTATACTAGCTATACCATTAAGTTTAAGTAGCTCTTTATTTAACAATTTCACAAACTTTATTACTATAGTACTATCTCCATTAGGTGCATTAACTACTGCTGTTGTATTCTTCTACATACTTGATAGAGATGACACTCTAGCTCAGTTAAATTTAGGTTCAAAATATAAAATTGGTATATGGTTTATGAATTTTGGAAAATATGTTTTTGTACCAACAACTATTATTGTAATAATTTTAGGATTAATATACGGTGGTATTGGTTAATATATAATTTAATAAAGCCTATAGTTTTCTTTCATAAAATAAACTATAGGCTTTATTATAATCTTAGCTAAAATTTATATACTTAATAGTAGATGACCACAAGTCTTTTAAATACCTCATTAATATACAATCATATATCTCTATTCACAAGTAGCTTCATTTGCTTTTATCTCTAAATCTTTTGCTAAATCTCTCATGTCTCTAGCTTTATCTTTTAGTTTTTGATCTGCCTTGCTTAAGATTACTCTTCCTAACCATAGTTTAGCATTTGTATAATCCCCTATTCTTCTATATAACTCACCTATAATATATTGTAAAGAATAAATACTTAATCCGTATATTGGAGTTCGTTCATTTTCATAAGCAATAACAAATCCTTGAAGTGCTCTTTCTAAAAATGCCTTCTCATCTTCTTTATTTTCTAGAAGTCTATACATCCATGCAATTTTCAAGCAAATCATTGCCTTTGTACTATCTTTAAATTCTCCTAGCACTGCATTTAGTAATGCAAGCTTATAACGTTCAATTGCGATTTCTTCATTATAAACTTGAGGATATTCTTTACCTTGCCATTGATTGCCTATCTTTACAAGTATAACTTCACGTTTATAGGATTGTATTTTCTGAAAATCACTTTTTAATGCTGCATATCCACATGTTGGACATACCAATACTTCGTAAAAATACGGATTTACCCCCTCATATCTTATAAAAGCATCTGTGTCTTTTGATTTTACTTTGGGAACATAGGCCTTTACAACTCTGCATGTAAAAGCTTTTAAACAAACTGGACAAGTAACCTTCTTATCATAAAGTAATGTATTAATATCAATTTTTGTTGATTTTTTATCTTTTGTTTCTTCATCGTATTTATCTTCTTTTTTTGTATATAACTCTATATCGTCTTCATAATTAAGTCCTAAGCTTTTTAACGAAGAAAAAATTTTAATCATACTAAGTTGCCCCCTACTTTAGTAATGTTCTTCATTTATCATACGCTATAGCATTCTATACTAACAAGTGTATTTAAATATATGTAATTCTACTAACATAAATTTATATTATATCAAATTTATATAAGAAAATAAAGATTTATTTCAATTCATCAGAGGTTTAGCATCAAAATCCCAGTAAAAATTGTAATCTATTCAAACAAATTAAAGGACTGGTAAGTCTGTAACTGTATCCAAAATCCTCGACACCTATATGTCACTGTTCTCATAATTTTTTATTAAAGTATTTTTCAAATATTCTTTAATTCTTTGCTGGTAGGATAAGGGGTAAAAAACTTTAATTTTTTCTCCAAAACCTAAAATGATAGAAAACATAATAAAATCATTCTCTTTTACTCCTCAACTATTTTCTCAATTATACCCTCCATTAAAATATCTTTAACCGCCTCACTTTCCTCATCTGAACTAAAGGACACTATACCCATAAAAGTAGCTTGAACCACTTTAACTACCAATGATGTATGGACTTTGAATTTTACACCAACCTCAGTTAGTTTATCTACTACTAAAGAGTCGTTTATGTTATTATTCTCTATACTCTGTGAGGGTAAACGACGTGATAGATACTCCCACAACTCACCATTAATAGATGAAATAATGGAGTCAGTTAAAAATTTATCCATAAGGAATAACATTGCAAGTTTTACAAGTTCACGTGACTTTAATTTTTTGTTTTCATATATGAAAGACTCAAGTTGATTAAAAATCTCTCGCTGTTTTTTTAGATTTATTTCCATAAAAAGATGCTCCTTACTTTCAAAGAAGGTATAAAATGCCCCATGAGAAATACAGACAGCCGTAGTAAGGTCATTTATTGTAACTTTGCGTACACCATGGGTGGAAAAAAGCCTTTCCCCCTCTGTAAATAAGAGTTCCTTTATGGCATCTCGTTCTTGTTCATTAAATTTGGGCATCTATTATCACCTCATTTGTATTATCCAAAAACCATTTTGCTACCTGTTCACATATTTCATCGGAACGAAAATAGTAGCTGTTGTGAATATCGTCAATAGCATATAATTTTTTACGACAAGTTAGTCCATCATAATAACGTTTAAAATAGTCGGTTGGAAAGTAGCGGTCTGACAGAGTTTGAAATACCAGTACTGGGCATTTGGGTTGACCTTTAAGATAGCTGTTCTTTCCTATAGAAATTTCCATAACTGCTGCTAACCAATTAATATTTGTTTTAAACATCTGTGGATTCTCTAAAAGTGCCATCTCATAAAAGCTATCGTCCTGCTCCTTGTTTTTTCCATGATATTTTGGTGGCTTCATCTCGAAATAAAGATTAGAAGCTATTTTCTTAAGAAGATTCACAATTAAATAACCAATTTTCGCAATCCATAAGGGAAAGCCCATTGGTGATAAATCCTCATAAATACCAACACCATACTGAGCAAAAGCATCTAGTCTATTGCTGTATGATGCATAATATTGTCCCACAATTCCACCTATACCTGTACCACCAAAGAAGAACACTTTACCATTGAAGTTCTCTTTTATATAATCCACACAGCTATCCAAATCAGATATTATCCCTAAGGCAGTAAATTCATTAACACTGCCCTCACTTTGACCAATACCAGATAAATCCACTGCAAATATATTGAAACCATACTTTGCCAACGGTTCGTATGCTTTTTTTGTCATTCCTCCCACTGAGGTTACTGGTGTTTGAATATATAATATGTTTGGTGCATCAATTGATGTAAAATAGTAACGACAAAACAATTGTTGCCCCTTTTTATTGGGAATTGATATTTCATTCCAAATATGTGTACCATTCATTAAAAGCACCTCCTTTGTGATTATATGACTATAAAATAATTATAGTCATATAATAAGCCGAGATGATTAAGTTGTCAAGAAATTTTTGGTTATTCTTTTAAAAAGAATGCTAAAATACTAGAGATTAACATTGCAACAAGTTTCTTTTGAAAATAAGGTCATTTTTCGTGTAGACTGTATTAAAGGTGTAAATGAAGATTATGATCCTTATTTTGTTTAAGAAATATATCACTTCATTTATTTCTTAAAAGTAATAGGCAATCCCTCTGCACAAATTGGAAATTTCATTTCTAATGGATTATTTCGTTGATGCTGAATATGTAGGTGCGGCTCTGAAGTCGTACCAGAGTTACCTACTTCACCAATAACTTCCCCTACATCTATATGTTCTCCAACCGATACTTCTATACTATCTTGCATTAAGTGAGCTAATATAAGATACGTATTTGTTTTATCAATTTCAATAAAGATGTAGTTGCCAAGTGAGCTTGTAAATTCATCAGTATTAGGAATAATATCTGGCTCACTGTTCTCAATTCCAATCACTCTTCCTTTAACTGGAGAAATAATGTTTGCACCAAAAATCCCATAATCGTGTAGATTTGAACTTTCTACGTTATAAGGTTTTTTCAATATATCGTAAGCATAACATTCAGAGGGCCACATGGCATGTGTTTTATACTTATTACCGCCAAAAATTACTGCATTTTCAATGGGCATTGTAACTGTAATACTATCATCAGTGGTTGCATTTGCCGGGTATGTAACAGGTGAAACACCAAGTAGAATTGTTATTGGTAATGCAAACACAATTGAAATAGCAATAAATGCAATATTCCATGCCACTTTCTTTCCTCTGCATAGTGTAGAAATAAGAATAATTGTTTGTACTAGTATTAGAAATATAGCAATGGGGGCAAGAATAAAGACTGCAATATTCCATGCATAAGCTCCAATTTGACCACCAACGTAATAAACACATACTATACAAGTGACGATAATTGCACATAATAATCCAAAAAAATATTTTTTCATAGTTATTCTCCTCATGTATTATATATTTTTATAACTATTATTTATAAACCTTAATCTCGCCTCCTTTGAATCTTTCTGATTTTGGCATAACAAAACCTTATTTATAGCTAAAACTTAATTGATATAATTTCAAATTTTTCATATCTATATATAAAATTATAATGTCAAAAACTTAAGATATTCTTGGTATAAATCTTAAGATTATCTAAATATTTATACCAAGAATACTTTATTTATACTTATTTATATCATGTCATCTACCAAGTACATATTCAGTAAATAGTACAAATATTGTTGCATTTAATAACACAAACTATGTTACAAAAACTGTTACAAATAAATCACATAAATACTCCTTATATAATTTGATTTATATTACATCATATAAGGAGTATATAAATTCATCTCTAGGAAATTGGATCCTTAGACATTATCAATAACCAATAATAATGCTATAATAATGCTAGTAATTAATTATAATAACAACTATATAAGGATTTTAAAAATAAAGACACATTAGGAGGACATTATGCTTACAGGAGAATTAAAAAGTAAAGTTGATAGGATATGGGAAACCTTTTGGACAGGTGGCATTACAAACCCTCTTGAGGTTATAGAGCAATTTACATATTTATTATTCATAAAAGGTCTTGATGATATAGAAACTACAAAGGAAAATGAAGCAGCTTTTCTTTGTCTTACCTATGATGGTATGTTTAAAGAAGAGAATAAGAACCTTAGATGGAGCCAGTTTAAGAACATGGAAGCTACAGAAATGTATAACATAGTTTTAAATAAGGTGTTTCCATTTATAAAGAATCTTCATGAAGATGGAGGCTCAGCTTATTCAAAATATATGGGAGATGCTATCTTTAAAATTCCAACTCCTCAGATGCTTTCTAAGATTGTAGATGGTATTGATGGTATTGACCTGGAGAATAGAGATACTAAGGGAGATTTATATGAACATCTTCTTTCTAAGGTAGCTACAGCTGGTACAAATGGACAGTTCCGTACACCAAGGCATATCATAGGGATGATGGTAAAACTTATGAAGCCAACACCCAGTGATGTAATTGTTGACCCTGCCATGGGAAGTGCAGGTTTTTTAGTAGCTGCCCAGGAGTATTTAAGAGATAATGAATCAGACCTATTTTTAAATGCAGGACTTAAGAATCACTTTAATAACCATATGTTTCATGGCTTTGATATGGATAGAACCATGCTTCGTATCGGTGCTATGAACATGCTCCTTCATGGAGTTGATAATCCAAACATTGAATATAAGGATAGTCTATCAGAGAAAAATACAGACAAGGAAAAATACACCCTAGTCCTTGCAAACCCACCTTTTAAAGGCTCCCTTGACTATGAGGCAGTAAGTGCTGAGCTACTTAAGGTGACAAAGACAAAGAAAACAGAACTACTATTCTTAGCACTAATCCTTAGAAGTCTTAAAATTGGTGGAAGAAGTGCAACTATAGTACCCGATGGAGTACTCTTTGGAAGCAGTAAAGCTCATAAAGAAATCCGCAGAGAAATAGTAGATAATAATAAATTAGAAGCAGTTATCTCCATGCCAAGCGGTGTATTTAAACCCTATGCAGGAGTTAGCACAGCCATTCTAATCTTCACAAAAACAGCTTCAGGTGGAACAGAAAAGGTTTGGTTCTATGACATGAAGTCAGATGGTTACTCCCTAGATGATAAAAGACAAGAAATAGAAGGCAGTGACATTCCAGATATCATTGAAAGATTTAACAATCTAGATAAAGAGGTAGATAGAAAACCAACAGACCAAAGTTTCCTTGTTGATGTAGAAAAAATCAAAGATAATGGCTATGACCTTTCAATTAATAAATACAAAGAAATTGTTTATGAAGAAGTAAAATATCCTCACCCACAAGAGATTCTTATGAAAATTAGAGAGTTAGAGATGGCGATAAGTCAAGGCATTGAAGAGTTAAGTGAGATGATTGAGGGGTAGAGAAGATGGAATATAAAATGATGAAATTAGGAGACATTGCAACATTTGTAAATGGATATGCATTCAAACCTAATGAATGGGATACAAAAGGCTTCCCTATAATTAGAATACAAAATTTAAACAATCTTAATCAGACATTTAATTATTACTCAGGTGATATTGATAAAAAATATTTAGTAGCTAAAGGTGATATTTTAATATCATGGTCAGCTAGTATAGGTGTGTTTGAATGGGACAGAGAAGATTCAGTTTTAAATCAACATATCTTTAAAGTTAATTTTGATAAGATAAAGATGAATACAATATATTTCAAATTTATGGTAAGTATTGCATTAAAGAGAGCTATGCAATATATGCATGGTTCAACAATGAAACATATTACAAAAGGGTATTTTGATTCTATAGAAATTCCAGTACCTAGCCTTGAAATCCAACAAAAAATAGCAACCATCCTAGACAAAGCCCAATCCCTTATAGATAAAAGAAAAGAACAAATTGAAGCTTGTGATGAGTTGGTTAAATCGAGATTTATCGAGATGTTTGGGGATCCAATAAACAATCCTATGGGGTGGGAAGTTAAAAAGTTAAAAACTATATCAACAAAAATATTAAGTGGAAATACACCAAAGGGGGGAAGTGAAGTTTATGTTGATGAAGGAATTATGTTTTTTAGAAGTCAAAATGTATGGAAGAATAAATTAGTTCTTGATGATATAGCTTACATAGATGAAACAACTCACAGTAAAATGTCAAAAAGTAGTTTAAAGAATAAAGATATCTTAATGACTAAGACTGGAAGAATAAACACTGAAAACAGTAGTTTAGGAAGAGCTGCTATGTTTACAGGTGAAGATGATAGTGCTAATATTAATGGTCACGTTTATTTGATTAGACTTAAAAAAGATATGATAAATGAATTTGTACTATTTATTCTAACAACTAACGAGTATAGAGAATACATAAGAAGTGTATGTGTTGGAGGAATTGATAAGAGACAAATAAATAAAGAACATTTAGAAGAATTCCCTATAATTATCCCACCAATAGAACTTCAAAATCAATTTGCAAACTTTGTTAAACAGGCCGACAAATTGAAATTTGAAATGGAACAGAGCCTTAAAGAGCTAGAAAACAACTTTAACTCCCTTATGCAAAGGGCTTTTAAAGGGGAATTGTTTTAGTGTAGATTTAACCTAAGACTCATGTCATTACATTGTTTAAAGAGTTTATAGTGGTTATAATATAGCTATATAGTGAATAGTAACTACGTTAAATAAGTAAGGAAAGATAGGTGAAATAAATGAAGAGATTACCCTATGGTATAAGTGATTACAAGGTTTTAAAGGAAAAAGATTATATTTTTGTAGATAAAACTAAATACATAGAGAAATTAGAAAAGTATCATTCACCCTATGTATTTTTCTTAAGGCCTAGAAGATTTGGTAAGAGTTTGTTTACCTCTATGCTAACTTATTATTATGATAGTTCAAAACAAGAAGATTTTGAAGTGCTTTTTAAAGACAGCTATATTGGAAATAACTTAACTAAAGAACTTGGCAAATATTGCGTTTTAAATTTTACATTTTCAGGACTTAATACTGAAAATGCAGAAATTCTAAAAGAGTCTTTTATGAATAGAATAAAATTAGGTTTCCAAGATTTTATAAAGAAATATGATTTAAATATTGATATAGATAGAGATGAAAAAGATCCCGCTATGGCATTAGATTATTTTTTTGCTCATGTAAATAGAAATATCAAATATCCTATCTTTGTAATAATAGATGAGTACGATCACTTTGCCAATGAACTTTTAAGTTTTAAACCTGAATTATTCAAAGACCTAGTAAGTAAGACCGGGTTTGTGAGAAAATGGTATGAGATATTAAAAGATTGGACTAAAGAGGGGGATATGGTGCAAAGGATATTTGCTACAGGGGTTGCACCACTAACTCTAGACTCTATGACTAGTGGATTTAATATAGGTGATAATTTAACTAGAAATGAATTATTTCATGAGATGATAGGTTTTACAGATAGTGAAGTTAGGGATTTAATAAAATCAACTAGTAAGAAAGTTTTATCAAAGGAAGAACTTGAAGAGTTAATGATAATTTTAAGAACTAATTATAATGGTTACTTGTTTTCAGAAAGAGCTCATACTAGGCTTTTTAACAGTGATATGATCTTATATTATCTAAAATACTATGTAGAAACTGGAGAAGGTCCTAAGGAACTAATTGATGAAAACATAGCAAATGATTATAATAAAATTGGTAATCTATTTAATTTAACAACAAAGGGTTCCAGCACTAAAATAATAGAAAAAATTTTAAAAAATGAAGAGCTTGTTGGAGAGATTACAACGCAGTTTAATCTAGAGAGAGATTTTTACGAAGAAGATTTCTTGTCCTTATTATTTTACTTAGGATTTTTAACTATAGATGAGGAAGAGCTAATGGATGTAATTTATAAAGTTCCAAATGAAGCTGTAAAGGGAATTTACTTTGATTATTTTGCTAAAAAGTTAGAAGAATATTCTTTACATGAAATAGATTCAATAGTTATAAAAAAGGCTATTAAAGCTATTTCTATGAAAGGTAATATAGATAGTTTTATTGAAGTAATTGAAAAAACCTTAAATAAATTATCCAACAGAGACTTCATAGCCTTTGATGAAAAATATATAAAGATAATTATGATAGCTTATTTAAATTTAGCAAAGGCTTATCTTATAAAATCAGAGTATGAGGTGGAAAACGGATATATTGACATAGCTCTTTTAGATAACTATGTTATAAAACCAAAATATTATGGGATAATTGAGCTTAAATATATAACTAAAAAAGAGTATGAGCAGCAGGGTGAGGATCTAGTAAACAGAAGAAAAGAAGAAGCTATATCTCAAGTTAATAAATATAAAACTTCTGAGGAACTTATGAACTTACCTAATCTAAAGAAATGGGTGCTTGTATTTGTTAAAGATAAATGTGTTATAAATTTAGAGATAGAATAGATGAGTTTAATATGATTTTTGGGTATTAAAGTTTAAAGGCATTGATATTTCAATGCCTTTGTGTTTTATAAAGGATAAATATCCTTTTCTCTTCGAACATACAATTGTAATTACATCCCTATACTCCCTAATTTCATGTAGAATCATATAATTATAGATTTCTTATTAATCCTTTCGATTCTTTACAGTTTCCCAAAACCCCTCATTATAGTTAAGATTCTCTGTTGCTGTGTTTTTCTCTTCCAGTAACTTATTTATGATTTTATGTAATTCTTCAATCTGCTTATCTTTCACCCTTAGCTGATCTAGTAGAGCTTTAATGACTTCTTCGTTTGTATTCATCTATATTCCTCCTTGTATAATGT
>NZ_DHYX01000034.1:0-7223 GCF_002414285.1 Clostridium sp. UBA5119
ACCACAAGGCCCAACAGGCCCTACTGGTGGAAATTCACAATTAAGAGGACTTCAAGTTTCTAGAAATCTACAACAAGAAGTTCTAGCAAATGCTCCAATCATATTTGATGCTATTAATGCAAATTATGATGGAGATTTAGTTTGGAATACAAACACAACTATTACTATTAACAGGACAGGTATTTACTACGTTAGTTGGTGGGTTTCTTATGAGAGTACATCAGCAAATTATGTTTCCTTTGCAGTTTTACAAAATGGTTCTATACAGGGACCAGCAAGTAATCCTAGTAATGTAAGAGACCAAATTTCTGGGTTTGTAATAATAAATGGTGTTGTTGGTGACACAATTAACTTAACCAATATAAGTACGAATTCAGTATTGCTTGCTGCAGATGTAAATGTTCGTGCATCTTTATCAATAGTTAGCGTACACCTATAAAATTTACTCAGCTGGGGTTATAATAACTCCAGCTAAATTTTAAAATAATAATAAAAATACTTAAAAATTATAAAAATAAATGTATAAATTATAAAGATTTTAGAGCTTAGTGAGGTGTTTTGTGATGAATTCATATAAAATTTGTGTATATGCAATATGTAAAAATGAAGAGAAGTTCGTTGAAAGATGGGTAGAATCAATGTCTGAAGCTGATAGTATAATAGTTTTAGATACTGGTTCAACAGATAATACAGTAAATAAGTTGAAAGAATTAGGGGTGAATGTATATAAAGAAATTTTTAATCCTTGGAGGTTTGATGTAGCAAGAAATAAATCGTTAGAACTAGTGCCAGAAGACACTGATATTTGTGTATGCACAGATTTAGATGAGGTATTTGAAAAGGGTTGGAGAGAAAAGGTTGAGAATGCATGGAAAGAGGATACTCAACAGTTACGATATAGATATACTTGGAATTTTGATGAAGATGGAAATGAAGGATATGTATTTTTATACGAAAAAATTCATGCACGTAATGGTTTTAAATGGGTTCATCCCGTTCATGAAGTTTTGAATTATTATGGTGATCAACAATATATTGTTAGTACTGAACCCAAAATACAACTAAATCACTATCCTGAAAAATCAAAATCTAGGGCACAATATTTAGGTCTTCTTGAATTGTCGGTACAAGAAGATCCAAATGATGATAGAAACTTACACTATTTAGGCAGAGAATATATGTATATGGAGATGTGGGATAAATGTATTAGTACATTATTAAAGCACCTAGAATTACCAACAGCATTATGGAAATCTGAACGTTCTGCTTCTATGAGATATATAGCAAAATCTTATATGGAAAAAGGAGATATTAGTAAAGCTAAGGAATGGTTTGCCAAATCCATTTTAGAGGAACCTAATTTGAGAGAACCCTATGTAAATATGGCAAATTTATTATATAGATTACAAGAATGGTCAGGGGTGCTTTATATGATAGAATGTGCACTTAAAATAGAAGATAGACCGTTGTCTTATATTAATGAACCAGGAGCATGGGGTTCAGAACCATATGATCTTGCTTCTATTGCTTGTTTTAATTTACAACTTTACAATAAGTCATATTATTATATAACAAAAGCAGTTGAAATATCTCCTAGTAATAAGCGTTTAAAGAATAATCTTGATTTAATAAAAAAATTTATTTAATAATAATTATTAGAAATCGATGAAGTTATATAGAATATGATTAATAATAAAAATAGAAACTTTTATTTTTGATGTTAACCATTTAAAAAATGTGGAATTAAACTTGGGTTAATATAAATGGAAAAAATATAATTTAAAGCTAGGTACTGAGGGAAATAAATCCCCTAGTACCTTATTATTTTATATCATGTTAAACCTCAAGTTACACTAAATCTATATTTCTTCTAGAAATTTTAAATCCTATTTTTTCTTCAATTTTTTCAAGTAAATGGGTATCTTTGGGATCCATAAAACAACAAGTATATCCACTTTCACCAGCTCTAGCTGTTCTACCAATTCTATGAATATAGCTTTCTGGAGATTCTGGGATGTCATAGTTATATATGTGAGTGATACCAGAAATATCGATACCTCTTGCAGCTACATCCGTTGCAATTAGATATTGGATATCCGCATTTCTAAAGGACTTCATGATTCTTTCTCTTTTATTTTGAGGAACGTCGCTATGGATTTTCTCGCAATTAAATTTTCTTTTACACATAGCCATTTCAAGAGCATCGGCTCTTCTTTTAGTTCTGCAGAAGACTATTGCCATAAATGGGTTATCTTCTTCAAGAGCTTTAAAGAGGGAATCTTGCTTTAAGCGATCTGTAGTTTCAACAATTTCTTGATTTATAGTAGAAAGAGTTATGCTTTCTTTTTTCACAGACACCACAATAGGATCTTTCATATATTTATAAGCAAGTTTTTTAACAGAAGAATCCATAGTAGCAGAAAAACATAATGTTTGATAGTTTTTAGGAGTATGCTTGATTATATTTTCTACTTCATTTTTAAAACCCATAAGTAGCATTTGATCTGCTTCATCAAGAACAAAGGTTTTAAGCTTAGATAAATTGATTGATTTTCTCTCAAGATGATCAAGAAGTCTTCCAGGGGTAGCTATTATTAAGTGAATGCTTCCCTTAAGCTTATTTAATTGGGAACCTATATCTTTTCCGCCATAAGCAGCTAAAATATTTATATTTACGCTCTCAGCTAATTTAGAGGCCTCGTTAGTAATTTGAATAGCTAACTCGCGGGTTGGAGTCAATATTAACACTTGTGTAGCATCAAGGTTCGGATTAATATTTTCAAAAATGGGCAATAGAAATGCTAAAGTTTTACCTGTGCCAGTTTGAGCTTCAGCTATAAGGTCTTTTCCATCTTTAATATATGGAATACTTTCTCTTTGAATATCAGTTGGATCTTTTATCCCAGATTTATTTAATATATCTATTATATTTGTACTAATTCCTAATTCTTTAAAATTCATTTACTCATACCTTTCATCCTTTATTCAACGCCTAATAGTAACACATATTAAAGTATTTATCAATTTTATAGATTCCATACAAATGAGATGAATAATCCTTATAATGTGGAGCATAATGAATGGTGAAAAAAGAAAGGTAGTAGAAAAGGCCACTGAAAGGCAGAGGCTTGCTTTAGTGAGGGGAATTTCTAAAAGTGAAGATGTTACAAATAGAAAATTTAAAGAAGTTACTGATTCTTTATCTGGTAAAACAGTTAACATAGATGGTTTTAATACAATAATAACTCTAGAAGTTGCACTTTCTAATTCATTAATTATAAAGTCAATGGATGGTACAATAAGAGATTTAGCAGGACTTCGGGGTACATATTCAGTCATAGATAAAACAGATATAGCAATTAAACTACTAGGTGAAAGATTAGGACAATATAAAGTTAATAAAGCTATATTCTATTTAGATAAACCAGTTTCAAATTCAGGGAGACTGAAGATGAGAATCTTAGAATTGCTAGAAAATTTACAATTTAAAGTAGAGGTAGAGATTATTAACAATGTGGATAGTATATTAGAAACAAAAGAAAATGTAGTATCTAGTGATGCAATTATCATTGATAAATGTAATAGTTGGATAAATATGGATAGGAATATTATTGATGATAAGAAGTTAGGGGTTAATTGTGTGGATTTTAGTAAATTTTATTTTTTGTAAGGATGTATGAGCGCATGAGTAAAAACATTACTGTTTTGTATAAATCAACAGGAAAAAGAAGGCAAGCAATTCTGGAACCAAACGCAGTAAAAAGACACATAAAAAGTTGTTGAGGGAGTGAGTAAAATTCTACTTAGATAGTAGAAAAATAAATACTTCTGACATAGTCATTTGGCAGAGGTATTTATTATTTTATTATAATACAGTATTGGAAAAAAGTTACATATACACCTTCTGGAAAGAGATATTTATTCATTGACTTTTGGATTAATGTTATTCAAATAAAAACTTTTCAAGCTCCTCAACCTTATTAAAATAATAATCACAGTTTTTTTTCATAAATTCTATAATTAAGCTATTTGTGTGTGACCATCCAGCACTAGCAAAATCTACATTACAACTTTTTGCCATATCAAAGCCTGGCTTCAAATCATCAATCATTATAAGTTCATTAGGTTTAAGGCCATATTTACGCATAATTTCCTGAAGAGGATATGGATTAGGCTTACGCTCTTCTTCACAGCGTTCCCATCCGAAAATCATGTTTGGAGCAAGACTACAATTCTCTAAATAATCGCGATTTATGTTTTCACTGTAAGAATGAGAGACAACGCAAACTAGTCCACCTTCTTCTTTTTGCCTTTGAATAATTCTTTCAAATCCAGTATAGAAAGCAGGTACATTGTTTTTTACATACTCATTCCATGTAGTAAGTTGATAGTTCATTTCCTCCTCTGTAAACTTCAAAATATCAAAGCATAAAGAATTAAATCCAGGATCAAAACAATACATCATAAATTCATCTAGAGTTATTTCTATATTTGGACGAAGTTTAAATAATGTATTTTTAAATACTGGAAAATGTATTTCAGGTGTACTTCTAACAACGGTATCGTCATGGTCAAGGACTAAACATTTATATTTCAACATAGCTGACTCCTTTTTATTTATTATATCTTATGTTTTTGAATTTTATTTTTAATTTGTTAATACTATAAAAACAAATGTATATTAACTAATATATATTATACATGAATATAGGCATGTTTAGGAGATGTTTTTCATATAGAGTGTAGCTTTAAATTTTAAATTACCTGTTTATAAGAATGGTATAATATAGATGGTTAATGAATGTAAGACATGTAGAGATAAGTCTAGGTCAAAGAAGTTGACAGTCCAATGAGTTATTTATATAATTATTATTGAGTAGTTTAAAACTCAATTTTAAGAAAGGCAAGGTATTTGCAGACATGAGAATATAATTCACTTTTATTTATGAGAAATCAAAATTAGAATGAGGCCTAAAGAAAGGCTTTGTTGTTATGCATTTTATTTGATTTTGTGAGTGGATAGTATTTTTGTAACTGTTGATAGTTTGTCAATATAGTGTGTTATTAATCTTAATTATGACTTTGAATCCTAATATATACTGATTTTTTTGTATATATTTCAAGGTTTTATTTAGTGTATATTAAAGGTTATGATATAGTTGCGATACTATCCTCTCCAGATTATAAGGAGGGGATTTTTTGTTATTAGTTGAATGTAGTAATATTAAAAAAAGTTTTGGTGATAGAGCTATCTTGGATATAGAAAATTTAAAGGTTTATTCCCAGGATAGAATAGGTATTATAGGTGTAAATGGAGTTGGTAAAACTACATTAATTAATATATTGTGCCAAAGATTGCAGCCAGATGAAGGAGGTGTTAAGTTATACGGAAGATACTCATATATATCCCAGTTAGAAGGACCAGAAAGTACATCAATAACTAATGAAATGGCTTCTAGATTTAATGTAGAAAGTATTTGGAATGAGAACATGAGTGGAGGAGAAAAGACTAGATTTAAAATTGCTCACGCTCTAAGCCAGAATAATCTGTTGACATTTGCAGATGAGCCTACTAGCAATATGGATATAGAGGGCATTGAGCTTATGGAAAAAAGTTTTAAAAAATATAAAGGAGCATTAATCCTTATATCTCATGATAGAAACTTCTTAGACGGATTATGTAATAAGATTTTAGAAATAGAGGATGGCAGAATAAAAATATATTATGGTAATTATAGTGACTATGCTGCTTTGAAAGCTAAGGAGAGAGACCGAGCTGAATTTGAATATGAGGAGTATATAAAAGAAAAGAAGCAACTTAAAAGTGTAATTACCGATGCAAAACGAAGGGTAAAGAGTATAAAGACAACTCCTAAACGAATGGGAAATTCCGAGGCTAGGCTTCACAAGATGGGAGGTCAAAAGGCAAGGGCAAATATTGAAAGAACGGTGAAAAATATTGAAAAGAGAATAGATCACCTTGAAGTTAAAGAAAAACCTAAAGAACAAGTTAGCATAAAGCTAGACATTGAGGATTCAAATAAGCTCCATAGTAAAATAGTTATAGAGGGTAAAAATATAACTAAGGCATTTGACAAGAAGATGATACTAGATAATGCTGAATTTAGCATATATAACACCTCAAAGGTAGCACTCATTGGTCCTAATGGATGTGGAAAAAGTACCTTAATAAAGATGATAATGGACAATGATAAATCCATTAGAATTGCTAAAGGAGCAAAGATAGGATACTTTAGTCAAGCTATAGACATTTTAAAAGAAAATTGTACTATTATAGAAAATGTAATGGAAAGTAGCATACATGATGAAACTTTCGCTAGGATACTACTAGCAAGATTATTATTTAAAAGAGAAGATATCTATAAAGAAGTAAGTGTATTAAGTGGAGGAGAACGAGTTAAAGTATCCTTTGCAAAAATGCTATTACAAGATATAAATATCCTTATACTAGATGAACCTACTAATTATATGGATATAAACTCTCTTGAGATTGTAGAAAATGTACTTAAAGATTATCATAGCACTTTATTGTTTGTATCCCACGATAGAAGATTTGTAGAATCTATTGCAGACCATATAATGACTATAGAAAATCATAAAATTAAGGTTTTTAAAGGTAACTATAAGGAGTACTTAGATAGTAAAAATAAATGTGAAGATAATGATAAAGAAGAAATTGAAAATGAAATTTTCATATTGCAAAATCGTCTTTCAGAAGTTGTTGGAAGGCTATCCATGCCATCAAAAAAGGATGATGTAGTAGCACTGGATGAAGAATATAATGAATTGTTATTAAGGTTAAAGGAATTAAAAACAAATTTATCAAAATAATAAGAAAACTCTTTACAACATATTACAAAAGGGATAAAGTTTATTCAAATTTTCAATTACCTCAAAGGTTCGAATTAGACTATATTGGAAGTGATAATGAGAAACATAGATCAATAGTTATCCATAGAGTAATATACTGTAAGAACTATAAATAAAGATGATGTTTTTATTATATTTATTAGAGCCAGAGGAATTGATGAAATTGAACTAAAGATAAAAAGCTACCACAACAGCTCTTACATGCAATTTAAATAAACTACTTATTCCAAACTTTGATGATGTGATTGATAACTGATAATAAGACTATACCTGCTGTTATAGAACATAAAATATTGAGATATGTTTTAAACTTAGACCAGCTAATTATAGTC
>NZ_DHYX01000080.1:0-8255 GCF_002414285.1 Clostridium sp. UBA5119
TTATAACATAAGACAATGATACTTTTAATATCATTGTCTTATGTTATAATATTAAATTAAATGCTCTCATATGTGACAATATGTTCAACAGTATCACTAATACATGTTAGTTTCTCTGCAAAGAAGCTAGGAAAAGCTAAATAATCCCTCAATTTTTCAATAGGTAGCCAATGCATATATTCACGACCACCTAGTGAATAACTATTGCTATTGAGTTCTTGACTTCCTCTTGGCTTCATTAAAAAGTAAAAGGCTATTTCATGACATTTTAACCCTTCTAATGATCCAGTACCATTAAAAAAGTTCTCATGAATAAAGGCTAATCTTTCAACCTCATATTCTACGCCTGTTTCTTCAAAAACCTCTCTTCTTACTGCATCTTCTGCCTTTTCCCCAAGATGTACACCTCCCCCAACGGAGTAATAATAATCATCTACTTCGTTTTTAGCAAAAAGTACATGTCCATTTTCTATAACAATTGCTGCTGCTCTATATCTAAACCATCCATCTTCTTTTTCAAATCCACAATCCATTTTAAACCTCCAATTAAAATTTATATATCTTTTCCATCTAATTTCGTTTTTATATCATTAAGTTTTTCTATAATAATCATTGAGCATACTATTATTATTGCAGCTAATATCCCTATTCCACAATCTCCACCAAATAGCACTGTAACAAAATAGTATACTAATAATCCTATAAAACCATAGACTATATATAGCATGTCTACCCTCCTTTATACACTAGATAATACATTACTATTACATATTAACCTATAAATTAATTATAGACCAATAAAAGTAAAGATAAAATAAAAAATTCTTACTTCGTTAATTCTTCCCACTAAAACATGAAAACCGCCCAAAACCTGCATGAATAAAACAACTATTTAAATAGTTATATATTTTAATAGTTTCCTATATACCTATGTAAATAGTTTTATATATTATATTTCACAAATTATTTTATAACATAAGTGTTTATAGAGTAGATTATGCTTATTATATTTATAACTGTATACATTAAATCTGCTCAAATATGAATTGCAAAATTCTCAAATTTAAAGACTCCAGCGTCTTGATGCAGACAACCGTCTTTCTTAATTTTAGAAAATCCTTGATTAATTTCATCAACTAAATTAACACTAATATCTAAACTGTGGTGCCCTGGAAAAATTTTTTTAATATCTAAAGTACTGATTTTTTGAACTGAATGCATGAAGTCAGTAGGATTTGTTGTAGGATAAAAGGCATCTAAAGTTCCTTTGTAAATCAAGTCACCTGAAAATAAATATCCTCTTTTCTCCTCGTAAAAACACATATGTCCAGGAGAATGTCCAGGTGCATAAATTACTGTTAATTCTCTTTCTCCAATATGAATATTTTTACCATCCCTTAAAAGAAAACTTGGATTTCCTTGAAATATTTCATAATTGTCTATATTAAAGTCACATGGAAAATCACAAGGATATTTCATTAAATTATTCTTTACTACTTGAAGAGTAATGGGAAATTTTTTTGATATCCAATCTTTTTCATTTTCATGGACACCATATTTTAAGAAATATTTATGTCCGCCTATGTGATCCCAATGAATGTGAGTCGAAATCACCTCTATGGGTAAATCTGTTATTTGATCAATTATATTTTTTATATTTGCAACACCAAGTCCTGTATCAATTAAAACACATTTATCATTTCCAATTAATAAATAACAATGTGTTTCTTCCCAATGCTTATATTCACTTATACAATACGTAGTATCATCTAGTAACTCAACTGTAAACCAATCTGTTTCAATAGACATTAAGTTATACCTCCCATTAGTATATTAAAGTAATCTCTATATCATCATCAGAAAACTGTAATTCTTTATCATATTTAAGATTCAATCCAAACCTTTTTATCAAAGTTAAAATACACTAGAGAATTGAATCAAATGTATTTTCCTTTATATTAGGTAACAATTCTATAAATTGATTGTACTAAAATAAAAGTAAACTTAAAATAAATATATCACATTTAAACCAGTATTTTCAAATGGAGTCTTCTTAATTTTATCTATGAATATACCTAATTGTATGTTTTTTTGATTATATCTTTTGCTAATAATAAATACATGTTGAAAAATGAATTACAATAGCTTGGTATTTAAAGAGTAATAGAACTGTATTTGAAAATATGATATACTATGTATATTAATTAAACAGAATCAATAAATAATTCTAATGCATTTTGAGTGAATAGGAGTAATTTAAAATGAATTCATGGAAAAAATACAAGCACCTTATTATCGTATTGGGTATACTTTTATGGATTTTAGCTAAACTTATTGGAATTCAGCAATGGGATAGTGCCATATTAATGATAACCATTCTATTGTGTAGTATTGATGATATTATTGCATATTCAAAAAAAAATGGCATTAAAAAATTTGCTATTTTGATTGGTATATTTATAATTATATGCTTATTAACATCACTGATATTTATTAAAATATCCCTTAGCTTTCATTTATCAGTAATTTCAAAAACAGTTATTATAGTTTTAGGATTGGTCATTGATTTATTTATCATAGGTTATACAATGAAGAAATTAGGAACAACTATCTAATTTCTTAGAAAATTGAGCTATTGAAAACAACTAGCACTTAGCCATTAAACAATAAGAGCTGTCATGAATGACAGCTCAATATAAATTTATACACATTTCTATTTACACTTGGTTAATTTAGCTAGAAACTCCAAGAAAACGATGGTTGTTTTGGGTATGGCTGTGATTTAACAATTCTTGCAATACCTATATATTCATGTGTATAACACTGCCATTTATATTTATAACTAGAGTTTTTACAATTATTCTTATTATACGTTTTTTCCTTAAACATGATAATCCCCCCCTTTCATTAAAGAAAATTTTTCTTGCCAATTACACAATATGAAAAATAGGTTAAAAAGTTACTATAATAATTAAAGCAAATAATAATTGTCACTTATATGAGGAGGAATATAATGAAATTTTCGAGTCCATTAATAGTAGTTTCTGATATAGATAAATCAAAGTTGTTTTATTATGAAGTGCTTGGTTTAAAAATTGTTGAAGATTTTGGTGCAAATGTGACTTTAACAGGAGGTATTGCATTACAAACAAAAGATTCGTGGTGTACTTTTATTCACAAAAAAGATAATGAAATTGTATTTGGAGGAAATGACACAGAATTATACTTTGAAGAAGATAATTTTGATTGCTTTATTCAAAGGCTTAATAACATGACAGATATTAATTATGTACATTCCATAGTAGAACATTCTTGGGGGCAGCGTGTTGTTCGATTTTACGACCCTGACAATCATATTATTGAAGTTGGTGAAAATATGATCATGGTTATCAGAAGATTCTTAAATAATGGTTTATCAATTAAGGAAATTGCTATTAGAATGGATGTACCAGTTGATTATGTAAACTTTTGCCTAAAGTAAATTATGACTATAAGAAATTATGATTTTTACATCTTCTTCGATGATGCATTTCTCCATTCTTTTGAAACAAACAAATCATCCACCCAACCATATTTATTGTTTAATTCATCTTCCTTTACGATAATAATAATATTACCTACAATTTCTCCTCTATGTTTAGCTGCTATACTGAACCATTGATTTTCTCTTCTTAATTCCTTTATATCCTCAATGGAATAGCCTCTAACAAATACTTCGTTTTGCTTTTCTACTAACTGTTTTATCTCATCTTCGTTTATAAATTCAAGAGTAGCAACGTCTACACCCTCAATATCTGTAATCTGGAAACTCTCCTCAGTTATTTTTTTCTTTATAATATGCATTCCTTCATCATGGTTAAAGCCTTTTTTAGAAGAATAATATGCTATATTCTCTTTATTGTCTGAAAAACAACAATGATAGATTCTTACATCAAGCTCCTTATTTTCTTGTCTTATTACTTGTGATTTCTTCATTATTTCATCAAAGATTTGATCTTTTAACTCCCTTTTATCTATAACATCTTTTACTTTAATATCAATGTAAATATTTAATCTATTGTTAATTGTTTCCATACCATTAACTTTTTTAAAGAAATTTCACATTTTATATTTACAATTATGTAAATCTGTTCTAATATATAAATAACATAAATTTTTCATTTAATTATTACATATAATTGTGCATAAAATCCATATGCATTCTTTCATAAAAGTGATGAACTACTTTTATAAACATCTTCAAAAATTATTCATCCAATTTTATATAATATGATTTATCTATTATCACATAATTAGTTTATAAACTCCATGTTAAAGTTACAATTTTCTATAATATCATATTTGAGATAAACAACTTTAATAATTCATATTTTAGTTGTTATCTATATAGACAAAACACACTTCATATCATAAGTTACAATTATAATAATTTTAAAGGAGGGATGTACTATTTAGATAATTTTCTATTTATTTTATCTCTATTAAATTCTAATTTTTAGGAGGGAATGTATGAAAAAATTGTTTAAATCAAAACTATCAGTATTTTTATTTCTACTGACATTTTTAGTTACTCAATGTTTCTTCGTATTTAATACTAGAACCACTTCTAGTCTTGACAATGATGGTAACTCAAATAGCACTGATGATGTTAGTGTTACTGTGTTAGAGTCTGATTCTCATCATACAGTTGTAAAATTTTGCATTAATAATTTTAGTAAAGACTTAGTAAACATTAACAATAAATCTTACTATAATATTAATTGTGAGGGTACTAGCTTACCTCTTGAAGAAGGGGCTCCGGAACTTCCTCGCATATGCAGAAATATAGTTATACCAAATGATGCCGACGTTAAGTTAAACGTTATATCATCAGAATATAAAGATTATAAAAACCTCCCTATAGCTCCCTCAAAAGGTTCTATAACAAGGGATAAAAATCCTGAAGATATACCTTATAAGTTAGGTAAGGAATATAAAAATAAAAACGTTTATCCTTCAGAATTAGTTTCTTTTAGCGAACCTTTCATAATGAGAGAATTAAGAGGGACAACTATTACATTAAATGCATTTCAATATAAACCTAAAAATGAAACTTTAAGAGTTTATAAATCTGTAACTGTAGAAATAATAACAGATGGTAAATCATCAGTAAATTCACTTACCACTTCAAGATCTAATAAAACCACTTCTGATTTCGAACCTGCTTATTCAAACACATTTATTAACTACAGTAATTTAAAAACTCCTACTCATCGTTTAATGAATAATCCTTCAGAGACAGGCTCTATGCTTATCATATCTTATGATCAGTTTAGTAGTGCTATGAATTCCTTTATTAATTGGAAAAACTCCAGAGGAATAAACACTACATTAGTAAATATGTCTACAGTATCATCATCTAATAATCCAACTGAAATAAAAAACTATATACAAAACTATTACAATCAACACCCTGAATTAACTTATGTACTTCTTGTAGGTGACTATGCCCATATATCCTCTCCTACTTACTCTACAGGGGTTTCTGATCCTACTTATACAAAGGTTGCAGGTTCAGATGATTATCCTGACATATATGTAGGCCGTTTTTCTGCAGAAAGTATTGCAGATGTTGAAACTCAAGTACAAAGATCTATTGAGTTTGAACAAAATGGTTATAATACAGCTGCATGGTTTAAAAAAGGTGTTGGTATAGCATCAGATGAAGGTTCTGGAGAAACAGATATACAACAAATGGATAGTATAAAGAGTAGACTTCTAAATGCAGGTTATACTCAAGTGGATAGTATATACGATCCAGGTGCATCAGCTTCTTCTGTTACTAATAGTCTAAACCAAGGCAGAGGTATAATAAATTATTGTGGGCACGGTGCCGAAAACTACTGGGTAACAACAGGCTTCAGTAATACTAATATAAAAAATCTTCAAAACCCAGGACAACTTCCTTTTATTGTAAGTGTTTCTTGTGTAAGTGGTAAATTCCAAAGTGGTACTTGTTTTGCAGAAACTTGGCTTCGCTCAAAGAATAGTAATGGAAACCCAATAGGTGCAATAGGAACATTAATGTCAACAGTAAATCAACCTTGGATACCTCCTATGAATGGTCAAGACGGAATAATTGACTTACTTTGCAACAACAGTAGGGTATCACTAGGCGGCTTGTGTTACTCTGGTGAAACTAGAATGCTAGATAACGGTACAAGCAGTGATTTGTTAACCTTCAACACTTGGACATTATTCGGTGACCCATCTATACAAATCCTACCAGACTCTACAAATCCTACAGATCCTACAGATCCAGAAGAACCAGCAGACCCATATGAACCAAACGATTCTACTTCCCAAGCATATACTATAAACAGTGGTGTAGATTATAGTTCATATATATATTCAAATACAGACGTTGATTATTATAAAGTAACAACTAACAAATCTGGTGTTATCTCTGCAACATTAACAAATCTACCATATGATTATGACTTATATCTCTATAACTCATCAGGAAAAAGAGTAGCCTCTTCTACTAAAAGTTCAACATCAAATGAATCCATTTCTTATTCAGCACGTACACTGGGCACATACTATCTTAAAGTTGTTGGATATAATGGTGCTCATAGTACTTCTACAAAATATAACCTAAATGCAAGTTATCCTATAGCTAACTAAATCTATAATATATAAGGGGGTGCTTGTAGCACCCCCTTAGTATTTAATCTATATTTTAGACATAAAAATTAACTATCTTAAATTAATAAAATGGTTATTAATGAAGTCATTAAATTTTTATCTATACCGGTCTTCGTTTTAGTATGTTAATATCTACTTCATGTCTACCTGTCATATCCTTTAATACTTCTATGCTTTCTTTTACTTCTTTAACATTTTTAGAAATGTTTTTTATTGATTTCTCAATTAAGTTTGTCTTCTCTTCTATTATTAAATCTGTGCTTTTAAATGAACTTTCATTTTGTTCCCTATGCGAACTTTGTACTTCTACAATCATATCTATGTTTTTTTCTATAGATTCAATTTTTATTGAATTCTTCTTTATCTCATTTTTAACACCATTAATTTCTGTCTCAAGTCTTGTTTGACCTTCTAACAGCTTTACAAGTATATCTTCAATTTCTATATCCAAAACCATCACCCCAACCGCGGATTTTTTATTTAATAACTACAATATGAATACATTATTAAATAATGTATTCATATTGTAATACTTATCATGCTATAATTCAAGCTAAATTCTTATATTTGTATATACTATTTACCATTTTTTATATATTTATACATACCTTATTTATTCATTAGCCCATAAATAATTGTTCCCATTAATTTTTTTAATATACCAATAGGCACTTGAGACGAGAATACACCTTTACTCATATCTTCGCTATGCCAGTAGTCATAGTCTGCACTTCCTTCTTCATATTTATCCTTTGACATGGCTTTCCAAAGATTAAACATAACTACTGACTTTAAGGCTGGTTTATGAATCTTTTTAGATTTTAGTTCATTACTAAATTTTTTTCCACCCTCTAATACCTTTATTTTATTTTTCTCTGTAAGTTCCCTACTTCTATAAGCAATTGGAATAGTTTGAGCATGATTAAAACCCCAATAATTTAAAACACTTTTCACATAATTTGCAGCATCCTTATGACCTGCGCCGGCTGTAGTGGTTATTATTAAAGCCTTCTTTGTAAACAAACTTGGTCTATGGAAATTGTAAGACATATGATCTATAAAATTTTTTAGTAATCCACTTATTTGCATAGAGTATACAGGAGAAGTAATTATTAGTGCCTCTGCTTCTTTAATTTCTTTCACAATTTTACTCATAATCTCTTTGTGGGGACATTTATCTTCTCCCTTATAAATGCAATTAAAACATCCTATACATAGGGGAAGATTTTCTTTTCTTAGCTCAATATCAATAAACTCTATCTCTAAATTTTTTCTCATTTCTTCCTTTACTAAGGTTAATACATTCCATGTATTTCCTCTTCTTGGACTACCATGAATAACTACACATTTCATATTTTTATCTCCTCATAGTCATAGTATATATACAATATTTTACCATAACCAGCCTAACTAATGTAAAGAAATATTATAGAAAAAAGGAAGGTAGATATACTTATACAAATATATCTATCCTTCCTATAATATTAGCTATTTAAATAATAGATTTAGTTATTTATACAATTTCCTCTGCCAGCACCTTTTCCTTGGCCAGCTCCGCTACCTTGACC
>NZ_DHYX01000072.1:0-11197 GCF_002414285.1 Clostridium sp. UBA5119
AAGAAGCTAAAAATCTAGATATAACTTGGTATCTAGATTTTTAGCTTCTTTATTATCTGCTTATTTATTTTTTTCTAATTGCTCTTTAACTAATTTCCCAATTTCAACATACTTACTATTTATAAGCCCATAGTTATCTTTAACATGTGGAACCATGCATCCACTACAGTCTTTTATTCCGTTTTCAGTAATTTTGAAATTACCACCACATTTATCAGCTAATGCGTAAAGTGGGCAATAACAAAATAGGCAATTAAACTCCTCAGGTTTATTAGTTTTGTGACAAGGGAAATATTCACATTCCTTATTTTGATGAAAAGCATAATGCTTACCTTCCCAATATTTATCTATCATTTTTTCTCCCCCTACCCTTTATCCTTAGTGTAAAGTTTTTTACACTATTTATCTTACACTTTTTATTATACAGTTTGTACTTTTAACAGTCAATTTCTAGCATCCATAACCTTTAATATAGAATCAGCTGCTTTCTTTGCACCTCCAGCATTTTTGAAACCGTCTGCTAATTTATATGCGTTTTTCTTATAATCATCATTATCCATAACCTGCAATACTGAATCTTTTATCCATTGAGGTTTATTACCTTTTAAAAAGATCCCAGCTTTCAAATCAGCAACTCGTTTTGCTACCATTCCTTGCTCTTCATGCTGTGGGTATAACACCATAGGAACACCATAATACAAGCTTTCATTAACACTATTCATACCACAATGAGTAACAAATACATCTGTACTTTGAAGCACTATAATTTGCTCCACACTATTTTTAACCTTAAAATTATCCGGTATATAGCCTAAGTCTTCAATTACAGTATCTTTTCCAACTGACATAACCACATGAAAATCACAAGTTTCAAAGGCTCTTATACAATTTTTATAAAACTTTATATTTTTGTTATTAACCGTTCCCAAGGAAATATATATTTTTTTACGCTTTCTTTCCTCATATCCAGCCTTAACATTAGATACTGAAGGACCTATAAAGGAATATTTATCTGAAAAAGTCTCTACCATTGGTTGAAACTCCTTTGAAGTATATACAATTGTATTTGTATCATTATCATTTTGAATTATAGAAACAAAATTCTTAACATTATATCCATGGTTTCGTAAAAGCTCTATTTTCTTATTAATACGACTCATGCCTAAAATCATACGTATAACTTCCTTAAAGCTTTTCTTCATCATCTTTGCTGTATACTTATTAAATGCAAAGGTTGTTGTAGAACATACATAGGAAATATTCAATTTTTCTGCAAATAGCTTACCCCAAAAACATAAAGAGTCTGATACAATACAATCTGGATTAAACCCTTTAAGTTCACTGCATACTTTTTCATCTAAAGCTATAGTCGTATCTGCTATCATCTCAATTAAAGCAGCAAAATCCTTCCCAATTTTTTTCTCATCTCCATGCTTTAATTCTGGAAGATACTCATTACAACTAATAAATTTTGCACCTGCTCCTTCAATCTTTTCTTTAAATTCATCAAAAGAATAGTACCATACTTCATTGCCTCTATATGATAATTCACGCACTACCTCAATAGTAGGATTCGTATGTCCATGTGCAGGAATGCAAAAAAATACTATCTTACTCATATTATAATCCTCCCCTCTTAACCCCTCTGCTTAAAATCTATTACTCCTTAGTTACCACACCAATTTGTCCTACAAAATTTATAAGGTCACGTTGATGTACAATGGCAATTCCCCTATCTTCATCTCCTAATATTAATAAATTATCACCAGACTTAATATTAAATAGCTCCCTAGCTTTTTTAGGAATAACAATCTGCCCACGTTCTCCAACCACAACAGACCCAAAGAAATGTTTTCCCTTAGGTGGTACAACAACACCTGAATCTTCTTCTGAATGATTAACTAAATCATCCATAGTAACGTTATACAGTTTTGCAAGAGCAATACAACTATTTATATCTGGAGTTGACTCTCCATTTTCCCATTTAGCAACAGCTTGCCTAGAAACATTAATCTTCTCTGCTACCTCTTCTTGAGTATATTGATTGATTTTCCTTAATCTTTTCAAATTTATATTAATCATATTTGTCATACCTTTCATATTTATTATATTTTTCTTACCCTTCAATGTCTATCAACCAGCATTAACATTCATGTATATATTTATATTGAAATTATAACTTCATTACTCCTAGAAGTAGTAGATATACAGAAGAATTACATTCTAAGAAAAAATTTCATAAGAACTCATTAATTTAAAAATAGCTATATAAGTTTAAACTTACATAGCTATAATTATTAATTATTTTATTTATTTTCTAATAATACTTTTGGTTTACTTTTAATTCCCTTTATTCCAAGATTACCGTAGATTTCACTAACTGTTCCTGCGGTAATAAATGCATCAATTTGTTCTTTTTTGATAAATTCCATAAGATAAGAAAATTCATTTCGTGTCATTAAACTTTCAATTTCATACTTGCCCTCAGCTTCTAATCCACCTTTAATTGGATATAGTGTTGCTCCACGTTTCATATCTTCTATTATAAATTTACGAATTAACTGATAATCATTAGAAATAATACAAACCCTTTTTCTAGAATTAAATCCTATCATGAAGTGCTCCAATATTAATCCATTGAGATAAGTTCCAATCAATCCTATGATTACCGTTCTTATATCATACACAAAAATTGCGGTACAGCAAATAATTGCTCCTGCAATAGTAACTGATGTACCTAAATCAACGTGAAAATATTTTTATATCATTTTTAATTGGGGTTTAAAGTAATGACTACTAAATAATATTTGTTCGTGCTAAACGTCATCTTTGTTTATTTGTAATTAAACATAATAATTCTATTGAATTACTAGAAGATATTTATCCTTATTTAATTATAGAATCTAAAAGAAAACGTGCAGAAGAAAAAATACCTATATTTCTATATAATATATTCTCCATAAAGAATTCCAAGGCTTACTCTTTAGAACTATCATTAAACAATTGGTATATAGTTTTTATTGTCTTCTAAATCTGATAATTCCCTCATAAGTTTACAAAGTTTTTTAATTGTGATTTCTAAATACTCTTCATCTATATAAGCAAAACATATTCTTAAAGTATTAAAATTTACCTCATTGGGATAACATATGGTTCCTGGTAAAAAAGAAATTTTCTCACTATTAATCGAGTGAAATAAAAGCTTCTCCACATTAATATTTTCCGGTAAAGTAATCCAAATGTTTATTCCCCCTTCTGGCATAGTCCAAGTTGTACCTTTAGGTGTATTCGCTTTTAATATCTTTATTACAGTGTCTCTCCTTTTCACTAATTCTTTATTTAATTTTGCAACATACCTTGTAATCTCATTTGTTCTTATAAAATCTAAAATTATTTTTTGACTTAAAATTGATGTTCCTAAATCGTGGTTAGCTTTAGCTGCTATTAATCTTGAAATTAAAGAGCCTTCAGCAACAACTGCCGCTAATCTATTCGTGGGTCCCAGAATTTTTTTCATACTTTTTATATAGATAACATGTCCGGTTTTATCCATTGATTTTAGTGGTTTTACACTATTATTTGTATAGGAAATTTCACTCCATGGATCATCCTCTATTATTATGCTATTGTTGTATTTTGCAATATCTAAAAGTTCAAGTTTACGTTTCATAGACATTGAATAACCTGTAGGATTTTGAAAGTTCGGCATTGTATATATAACCTTCGGTGAATATTTATCACATAAAGACATTAAAATATCCGTTCTCATGCCCTCTTTATCCACAGGCACTGTTAGAATTACAGCTCCTCTACATTTAAATAAATCTATAGCTCCAGGATAGGTAGGTGTTTCCATAACTACAACATCACCTGGACCTACAAAAGTACTTGCTATAAGACTTATTCCTTGTTGTGCTCCATTAGTAATTAATATATCTTCTCTATTAGTTGTTATTCCTTTCAAACCTAGATATTTTGCCATTGCTTCCCTAAGTTCACAATCTCCTTGTATAGGAGGATATGTAGAAAGTTCCTTCTCATTAAGATTAAAAATTTTAAAAAAATCCTTTAAAATAGTTGCAGTAGGAAGTAATTTATAGTTTATTGAAGCTATTGATAGATTAAAGTACTTGCTGTTATAAGATAAATTAGGATTATTTCTAAATTGAGATCTAGCTAAATAATCAGTTACAGATATTTGCCATTGAAAGTCATCTTTCTCCAATTGTATTTGCTCTTCTCTTACATTGTTTCTTTTGTTTACAAAAGTTCCTTTTCCCTGTATTGTTGTTACAAGTCCGCATTTTTCTAGTTCATTATAAGTCTTTACTATAGTCATAGGGCTAACATTTAATTCTCTTGCTAGACCTCTAATTGATGGAAGTTTCTCTCCATCTTTTAGAAGTCCAGATAAAATTCTATCTGAAAATAACTGGATTAATTGTTGTGTTATTGTGATTATACTATTTTTATCAATTTTAATATTCATAATAAACCTCCATAAGTGTTATACACTGTTATAGTATTTACTTTATATTTATAATCATATTTTATACCACTGTATAAAAAAATCAAAGAACTAAATTAAAAATGATTATAACTCATCAGAACTGTTACACTTAACATTTGACTGTTATACACTGTGTTGTTTTATAATTACATCATAAATCATATACGTAGGAGGTTTTATTATGAAGAAATTATTATTAACTTTAGGGAGATTATTTTTAGGTCTTTTTCTCTATGCTGCAGGAATAGTTTTGACAATAAACGCAAATTTAGGACTTTCTCCTTGGCAAGTTTTTCATCAAGGAGTTTCTAACCATATTGGTATTACTATGGGCCAAGCAAGTATAATAGTTGGTTTTATATTTATAATTCTTGATTGGATATTAGGTGAAAAGTTAGGTATAGGAACTATTTGCAATATGCTTTTCATAGGTATTTTTATGGATGTTTTAATGCTTAATAACTTAATTCCTGTAGTCAATAATATATTTGCCCAATTTTTAATGCTAGCTCTCGGAATGTTTGTTATAGGTATAGGTACCTACTTTTATATTGGTGCTGGACTTGGTTCCGGACCAAGAGATGGTCTCATGGTTGCTTTAACAAAAAAGTTTAAAAAATCTGTTCGTTTCATAAGAAATAGTATTGAGTTAACAGTGCTAGTTATAGGTTATATATTAAGCGGAACTGTAGGGGTTGGTACTTTAATTATGGTAATTGGATTAGGATATTTTGTTCAATTTGCCTTTACATTATTTAAATTTGATGTAAGTAAAGTTAAACATACATTTATTGATGATTATATTAGATTTATAAACGACAATATAACGAAGAAAAAGGAAGATAAAAATATTTCAAAAGAAAAAACCACGACATGATGTCGTGGTTTTGAATGGTGGAGGCGAGAGGATTATCCATCCTACATCTCTGTAGTCACTTAATACATCTACCTCTTATACCAATATTTTTTTAAATTGAATACCTTTTAAGACTCTTGGCTTATTATAGAAGCATGGTTTAGTTTGATATCTTCTATCCTAGTATTCCTAAGTTTATTAGACCTAATAGGCTAAAGAAATGTAAATAAAAACCCTACTATTAAAGTTAGATAGCAAGGTATTATACTAACCAGCCAGTTTACCTGCCATAGCTTTCATCAGGTGAAGTATTCATTTAATCTCCTAAATTTATAATATGATCTATTACCATAAAGATTATTACCTTATTTGATTTATTTCTGATAATATTGAGAAACCAGTAAATACTATCTATAGAGGTGGTTAAATGACAGAAATAGAAAAAGCCTATATAGCTGGAATAATTGATGGAGAAGGGAGTATTATGTTACAGCGATTTCACACAAATCAATATCCTGCTCCTTGCGTATCAATAGCCTCCACTACTATAGAATTATTAACTTGGCTAAAAGATACCATTGGATATGGAGTAATAATAAAGAAAAAAAATTATAACCCCGAAAAACATAAGTTATCTTATTCATTTGTAATTAAGCAGAATAATGCTATTAAATTACTAGAATATATTTATCCTTACTTAATTATAGAATCTAAAAGAAAACGTGCAGAAATGATAATAACACAATATAAAGCTCTTACCCCTAGAAATGGTAGATATACAGAAGAACAGCTTCAGAAAAAGGAGACTTTTTACGAAGAATTCATTAATGTAAAATAGCTACATCAGATTAGAGCTGATGTAGCTATTTGTTACTGGTGGAGGTGAAGTGAAGGATGACCTTTAAAATCCACTACTATTACAATTTTTATGTAGTCTTATATTAATAAAACCCTGTCTAACCATTTTACATCATCAACATTCCTGTTGTAATCCACCAAAACTATTTCTAAATTATCCTCATTAAAAACCTTAAGCTTATTTGCAACTTTATCCTTAAAATAGTCAGTATCGCTCCCATTATCAATATCAATTACTGTTACTTTCTTATTATCAATATCAATTAATGTTCGTAATATACCATTGATATGCTCATCATCTTGATTGAATCCAAAACCCACTATACATATTTTATCTGAATTTTTAAAATCATCATACATTTCAACATATTTTTTAGACATTTCTATTGATGTCATAGGTTTTGTCCCACTTTGTGTGAAAATTAAAGGTACTAAAAAATGCTTTTCCTTATCCGTAAGCTCTTCTTTTTTTCCTAATCTATTAACATATGGGTCATACCACATATTTGTTGAACCATTTAAGTAACAAATTTCTTTATTTAATACTTCTTGAATAAATACATTATAATTAGTTGTAGCAATTGCTGTTGTTTCGAATTTATCTAAATTTAAACCCTCTAACAAATCATGATAATATCCATTTTGTACAATAATAGAAGTATCTCCAAGCTGACTTACTATATACTCTCTAACTGATAATAGAAAAATATTTATCTTACAAAATTTTGCCCATTCATCTTTAGGACAATATAAATAATGCCAATTTGAATCGATTAATGATTTGTAATCTAATACAGATGCATAAATTGTTTCAATTACATTTCTAGAAAAGCTTAATAATAAATCCGCATCTGAATTCAACTCTATCTTTTTATTCTCCATAACATATTCTAAACCTGACAATCCTGTAGTCTGTGAATTAAGTTGAATAATATCTCCTATGTCATCTAATAAGTCTATATCATCATCTTTATCCTTAAATATGCCGTCATTAATTTTTCTTGTTAAATTCTCGCTTAATGCCCCTATTTGCAATTGAAATATAGCTAATATAATCTTTCTTATTTCATTTTTTGTATTACCTTCGAATACTCCTGGCGTTTTATATAGTTTTAATAAAGAAGAGAAGTAATTACTTTCAAATATTTTGTTTCCCTCATTAAAATAATCAATAAATGATATTCTTTGTTTCATATTACAATTTTTTAACGGTGTTCCCAATAAATCAGAAACGATTTCAGAATAACTCTTACTATACTTTCCTATTAATTTTTTTTCTTCATCTTTTGCAATATCATCAAATTCATTTAATTTAGCTATTATTCTATCTCTGTTATGCTCAATAGTATCCCTTATAATCGCTTCAAATACCGTCTTACCAAATGAACTTACACTTTTGCTTTTGTAATTATCGGGAAGCCAATTAGCAGCATAATATGTCGAATCATCTATCTCTTCACGCTGCTCTTTAAATAATTCTTTTATTTTAGTAGTATCTTGTCTAAATATCTCTAATGCAAACTTTCCACCTGAAGGCAATCCATAACCAACTTCTGCTCCTGCTCCAAACAAAAATCCAACTTTCAACTTATTCCCCCCCCCTTATTTTCCAATATATCTATATTTTATCATTTATTATTATTTTTATATATATTTATCATTCTTCAAGCTAACTCTTATATAAAAGCCTTAACTATACATTTGTAAGCACAAAAATCTACTAATAAAAATCAAGTATTTTTTAGAAGGTTTTTATGTTTTTATCTATTTAATTTTGAACATACAAAATAGACTAAACTAATTTTTCCGTTTAGCCTGTTTTTCTTGTATCTTTTAAAGAAGTAGTTAAGCAGTATAGATTTCTTTTACTCTTGAATAGTAAACTCGTAAAAACTTATTTGGTGCTGATATTGTTCTTGGAGCAAGTGTCTCTCCTACTCCAGGCATTTCTCTTACCACATCATACTCTTTTAATTTTCTCTATAGTTCTGTAATTTGTGTTAAAATAATTTTTAGAGTTCTGTCTATATCTCTAAGAACTCGTACAAATTCTAGTATTAGCATTTTGCTTGATGGAGTAATGGAAGATATGATTGGGATACTTTCTGAAGCTAATGCATAAATTTGTTTTGCTTTTGTTTCATTTAGATGGTATCCCTTTTTCTTTGACCACTTTAGGTAACTATTGATAAACTGTTTTTCACTCTTTTTTGTCATATTATCAAAATGCCAATATTCTTCTACAAAGTCATTTAGTTTATCCCTTTCACGATTTTCCGAATTGTTTTTTAGTAAAGATTTTATTCCTGGCATTGTTTTAGCTAACATATTAGTAAGTGTAAGTTTCTTTCTATTCTCATTTTAATGTAATGGGCATATTGTCTACCAAGCAACTTGAGCTCTGAATATACTTCATCCTTTACTGGATATTCCTATAAGCGAAACCAGTTATCTATTCCGTAGTTTGCTATCTTTATGGAATCCACTTTATCTGTTTTACCTTTTCTAGGAGTCAAGGATACATATTTTTTTATGATTTATGGGTTAATTACTGACACAAATATTACTTTTTCTTTCAAGTAGCTAAGTAATAAAAATCATCATTTATTACTTCAAAGAAATACTTTACTGAATCTTCATAAGCCATTCTTGATATATCTTCTAAATCACAATTTTCATCTGTATAACAACCTTTCTTATCATTCCATTGAAGAAATCTTGCTATTTTTATGCGATGTTTGTACACATTTATCACAAACTAATATATCCAAATATTTTATACATCAATATCAGTATTATAATATATATTTATAAATTTATTTATAATACATAATTACTAAGATGCAAAATATTATTACACAATAACAAAGATCTTCTTTTAAAGAACTTTACAGCAAAATTAATATTATAATTGATTAAAATAATTTATTGTATTTTCACTTCCATCAAATGCTCCATTCTCATCTTGCCAAATTACTTTTATATTATTTTCTTCTAAAAAACATATATGTTTATCTGAAATTTTTGATTCAAATATTGCAACTTTTTTACTATCATAATCTGTAAACTTATCCATGGCAAACATTTCATAATAATATAACTGTGCAAAAGCTTTAGTTACTTGTACTCTCTCATCCTTCAACGTTCCATTTAATGTTTTTACCTCTCCTATAATTATAGGACTTGATCTTTTTACTCCCAAACAATCTATATTCCCCTGCCAAATATCAAATTCTTTATTTCTTAATAATAATTTAAATCTATCCAATACTACCTCATGTCTATCTTTTCTTAATTTAATTTTTTCTTCCGCAATTGACCAATCTACTAATGTCTTATCATTATCATTGTCATTATCATTACTATCTAATTGATAATCTTGTTGTTGATTTTCATCAGCTTTTAAATCTCTAGATAAAAAGAATCTTAATTTTCCTAAAGTTCTATCATCTATTTCAGACTCTTCTTTCTCATGTTCATATAATGTATAACCATCAACATCGTTTTCTTCCTCTTCAACTTCTGAGTAACTTATATTATTTACCACTTTTAAATTTCTAATTACATCCTTATATAAATTAAAAATCTCTTCAAATAAATAATACTCATCTTCTTGCTTATATACTATATTCATATTTTTAAAAAAATTAATTATTTTATTATTTTTACCATATTTTCTATCAAAATTATCACTTTTAATTAAACTTATCATTTCTTCTATAGAATTTTTTCCTCGTCTTCTTTCAATTTCTTCTATAGCATCATTATACGTAAAGTTCCCTTTATCCATCAAATATAAAATAATTGCATATTCAAATGTAGTAACTCCCTTTAAATCTATTATTGACTTTAAAAATACATTCGGAGCTTCTACATCTGAGTCTGTACCGCTAATTCCATTATTATTTCTTCCAAATGAATCATTTATTAGTGATTCAAATATTATTTCTATTTTATTTTTTTCATTTGCAACTCTATATCTTCTTCCCCTTTCAGTAATATATAGATTTGCTGGTCTGCCAACAAGGGTTGCTAATCCTAAATATCTAGCCATTTCAGTTTTTCTCATTGCTGCATTCTTATTTGTAACCTTTTCCAATAAAGAGTCTTTCATTAGCTCATCAGCTAAATCCCCTTGATTAATTGGTTCTTTGATTTCTAATAATCTTAATACTAAATTAATCATTTCTGGATTTGAATCTATACTCGGAACTACTAATCCCATAAAAAAACCCCCTTATTAATATAACTAATAAGGGAATTATATCATATAATAGCAAATCTATCCTATAGTTTATCTATTAAATTTTTAACAATTTTTTTTATTAATAAAGGTGGAATTCCTTCTCCTATAACATTTCTAATCAATCTTTCATTTGACCATTCAGGTATATTCCAGTCTAATGGTAATGATGTAACTATCAATAATTCATATATTGTTAATACTCTTGGGTCAGAAAAAAATCTTCCTGCTTCTGTGCCATTATTACAGATTTCTCTTCCAGGATGAACACAAACTGATGATGATATAACTCCATTATTTTGAGTTATTGTATTTGCTGGTTTATTCCAAGAAAATCTTTTATAAGTACTAATTCTACCTGTAATAGTTGTACCATCTGTTTTTTGAGGATAATATATCTTATTTTCAAATGCTGTCTTTCCACTTGGAGTATGCATCATCCATTCAATATGATGCCAAGAATGAATAGGTGGATAATTCCATTTAGATATTGCTAATGCTCTTTTTCTTTTTTCTTCATATTCCGGAAATCTCCATCTTTCTTTTTCTTCTCTGACTAATGGGTCTATAGAAGGCAAATATCCAATGGCTTCCTCTAAAGTGACCACTGGCAACTCCGGCTCTGGATGCTCCCATCTGATATTTGTATCTTTTCTAGACAATAAAAATATAGAACGCTCTCTACTTTGAGGGACTTTATAAAAACATGCATTTACAACACTATCTTTAT
>NZ_DHYX01000035.1:0-12063 GCF_002414285.1 Clostridium sp. UBA5119
CAAGACTTATCTTATCATGATATGATAGCTTGTTCTTTTATAATAACTGCATTGTGCCAAAATAAATACACATTCCTTTAATTCCCTTGTAATATCTATATAATTCTATTACTGATACACCAGGCAATATTGTTACCAACAATTTCAGTATTCCTTAATTTCTAATGATTATAAGTTAAAAATCAAACTATACTTTACCTTTTTCCTCAAAATTATATTGTGAAATTTTAATAATTTAATATTAAATTAAAGAGCGTGGACAAATTCCACACTCTTTAACTTAGAGATATTATATTAATTCCAATCCTTATCAATAATATCAAACATCATTTTCCCAACTCTTGTTAAAGAACTAACTCCATAGACATTAGATGGTAAATTTCTTGACATAACGACAAATACAAAATCACCTTTTTCCAAATTTAATAACACTATATCATTTTCTATTCCTTCTAAACTTCCTGCTTTATGTGCCGTTTTAACTTTAAAATCTTTAGGCCAATAAAATGATATCCCTGTGGTTAATTGATTTCTTCTAATAACTTCTAAGATAAATTTACTATGTTTTTCATTTAACACTTTCCCCTTGCTTAATAACGCTAAACCTTTACATAAATCATAGCTTGTAGTTATATTTTCATTATCAAAGTCTTCTTTTTCACCTGATGGATATTTTTTTATAAATGTAGATGTTAACCCCATATCATGAATGATATTATTTATCCTCTCTTTGCCTATAGTGTTTATAAGTTTGCACGCTGCTGTATTATCACTTTGAATAAGCATTGCAACTATTAATTCTTTAATACTATATTGTCTTCCTTCTAATTCATGTATAATACCAAAAGAACCAGAAACCTTATCATCATTTGTTATTGTTACTAATTGATCTAAAAATATATTAGTAGATTCCACTTCTTTCATTACTGCCATAGCAATAGGAAGTTTAATACAACCAGCAGCCACCATTTTAAGATTTTCATTAAACCCATAAGTATAATCACTTTTTAAATCTGCAAAATAAAAACTATATTCCCCTTCTCTTGTTTCTAAATAACGTTTGATTTCTTTCATACATACCCTCCACATGCCAAATGGTAATATCATTTTATAACTAGCTATATTATAATTTTCTTTATATATTATGTCAAATTTCTGACTATTATAAAAATCAATAAAGTGATATACTTTTTAAATTATATCACTTTATTGTTCATACTAAATTAGTTAATATACAGCACTTTTATGCTGTAGTATTTTAATTGTAATATATAAATACTTATTACACATTTATATATTACCTATATTATTCATTTAAAGGTCTTATATTTACAAATACTTAACTTATTTATTTTATTTTTATATTATATATCAGTTAAGTAACTATTGCTTCAAAATTGTAAAAATTAACAATGATATTCCTACACCCCAAGCTTACAGAAAGGCAATGTAATCTACATTCCTAGTTTTTTCTTTTCCCATTTCTTTTATTTCTTTATAACCACCTGTCGTAAAGGATTAATACCATCTAATGAAATCTCTATAGTTGTAACACCTTTTTCTATAGATAAATTATAATAAGTGTCAACCTTAATAAAATCTCCACTATTTACTCTAACATAAAACTCCTCAACCATTAAACTATTCATAAATGCTCCTAAAGTAAATTTTATATAGCTATCATCATCTTCCTTTACATTGGTTTTCGCAAATATAATAGTAGGAATTTTATCTACCTCATTATTCACTTTTTCTTCATAAGGATTAATGTTAAATAAAGAATCATTATCTACAAATATAGTTGGTGGAATATAACCTTTAGAAGTTTCCAATTGAGCATCCATAACATCTTTTACATATGTTATATATGAGTTTATTATGGATCCCTCATATTTACTGTTATCAATTCTTATACTGTAAGTACCTAGATGATTATTTAATAGCTTTATAGACTTTTTATCTAAAACTCTACCTTCATTACTACTAACCTTAAGTTTCGATAAATCTTTTTTTAGAACCTCAATGGCACTTAAAGGTTCATCACCCTCTTTAAAATATCCACCTGTAACCACATCAAACATTACCCACTTATTAAAATTAGAATCCCATACTTCTAATACAGAGTAGTTTCCATTTAATCTATATTCCCCAACTCTAACCTTTATATCTATTGAAGATAACAATTCTTGAAGCACTGTATTATAATCCTTTTGTGAAACCTTTTTTCCCGACATTAGAATTTTTAAAAGCTCTTCTCCATCTTTGTTAGTATCCATATCAGAAAGAGTTATTTCTCCTTTTTCATCTAACCATTTGTTTATATCTACACATTTCATAATTTCACTAGTATTTTCTTTAACTAAAGTCTCAACTTTATATTTACTTTTCAGTGTAGCTATTTCCGCTACAGAACTATCAATGTAATAAAACTTTATATTATTTCCTGAATATAAATTATCCCATTTTTCTACTTTAGCAGTATAATCATGTTCTTTATCTCTTTGACTAAACATCCAAAATCCCACAACACTTAATATTATAACCAAAACACCTAATCCTATATTTTTTCTTTTTCTAGCTTTCAACCCATTACTCCCCTTTACATCTGCATATTGTTATATTTATATTTTATTATAAACTTTTTTCCAATAAAATAAAAGTTTTCTATACTTCATGACAAATTTTCGTTATTTATATTATTCTATCTCTATATAAAGAAAAGAAACTCATTTTAATCTGAGTTTCTTTTCTTTATAATTATTATTTATTATATCCAGGTGCTGCATTCAATATATCTTCACTTACGCTATCAAATTTTTTAAAGTTTTCACGGAACTGTTTAACAAGCTCGTACACTTTCTTATCATACTCTTTTTTATCTTCCCAAGTATTTTTAGGTTTTAATATTTCAGATGGTACATTTGGAATCTCTTTAGGAATAAGAACATTAAAGTTTTCATCCTTTTCGAATTCAGCATTTCTTAAATTGCCTTCTATAGCAGCCTTAACCATAGCTCTAGTATAAGATAAATTCATTCTTTTACCTACACCGTATTCGCCACCAGACCATCCAGTGTTAACAAGATATACTTCTGTATTATTTTTTATAATTCTTTCTCCTAATAGTTTAGCATATACTTCTGGTTTCATAAGCATAAAAGGTTCACCAAAACAAGCAGAGAATGTAGCTTTTGGTTTAGTTATTCCTCTTTCTGTACCAGCTAGCTTACTAGTATATCCTGACATAAAGTGATACATAGCAGCTTCTTTAGATAATTTAGATATTGGTGGTATCACACCAAAAGCATCTGCAGTTAAAAATACTACTGTATTAGGATTCCCACCAACTCCACTTATTTCAACGTTTTCGATAAAATCTATAGGATATGCTCCTCTTGTATTTTCAGTTAAAGAATCATCATCAAACATCGGTCTATTATTCTCATCTAAAACTACATTTTCTAGTAATGCTCCAAATTTTAAAGCGTTATAAATTTCTTTTTCCTTTTCTTTATCTAACTTGATAGTTTTTGCATAGCAACCACCCTCAAAGTTAAATACTCCTTCATTACACCAGCCATGTTCATCATCACCAATCAGTTTTCTATCCGGATCTGCAGATAAAGTCGTCTTTCCAGTTCCAGAAAGTCCAAAGAATACAGCAGTATCACCATCTTCTCCAATATTAGCTGAACAGTGCATAGGGAATACACCCTTTTTAGGTAATAAGAAGTTCATTATAGAGAATATTGACTTCTTAATCTCTCCAGAATATTGACTTCCACCTATTAAAACAATCTTCTTTTCAAAATTAATTATTATAAAGGCTTCAGAGTTTACTCCATCCTCTTTTCCTTTAGCTTTAAAACCTGGCGCTACAATTACATTAAACTCAGGTATAAAACTTTCTAATTGCTCTTTTTCATATCTTCTAAATAATTGATTAGACATTAGAGCTTGTGATGCCAATTCATTGACAACTCTTATATTCATGCTATACTCTTTCATTGCTCCAACATAACCATCAAATACATATAAATTCTTAGCGGATAAATAATCTATAACTTGTGAATATAAATTATTGAAAATTTCTTCTTCTATAGGTAAGTTAACCTCTCCCCAATTAATTAAATCATTTACACTTTCTTGTCTTACGATAAATCTATCTTTAGGAGATCTTCCTGTATATTTTCCTGTTTTCACAACAAAAGCCCCACTATTAGCAAGAATTCCTTCTTCATTTTTAATAGCATGAGAAACTAACTCAGCATAGCTTAAATTTCTATAAATTTCCTTATTAGTATTAATTTTTAAATTATTTAAGTTAAAATCCATTTTACTACCCCCAAATATCTTCTAGGAATTAATGTAACACATTTTTTTAATTTCCTAATATTATAATACTACTTTTCTATAAAAATGCAACAAATATTTTATTTTTCTTTATTAAATCATATTTTATTCAGATTTATTGCAAGTCGAACTTCATTATAATGCATTTTAAATATTATAACGAGATATAGTACATCACTTTTATCGAATTTTGCTAACTTTTAATATTTTTTTAAATCTAAATTAATATTTAAAATCATCCTTTCATTTTTATTTTTGAATGATGTCATTAATGTAGATATATGTTATAATATAAAATTGATATACTTGTAAATACCTAAATTAATTTATTAAAATAACTCTGAGAAATATTTAAAGGATGTGTGAAAAATTAAGATAAATTCATTTATAGCTATAGTCACTTCAAAAATCATATTAAAATTAAGTACCAAATTATTTAAAGGAGGTTCAAACTTTCCTGGCAAAGTCGCTTTAGCCTTAGACAGAGGTATATTATCAACAGTTGCTAAAGGTTATAAGGTAATTTTAATTACAGGTACTAACGGTAAAACTACAACCACTAGCATGATTTATAATATTCTTAATAAAGCCGGTAAAAATGCTATAACTAATAATACTGGAGCTAATATGAATACTGGAATAGTTGCATCTTTCATTTCTAATTTCAAATTTTCTAATAAGAATAAAGATATGTACGCGGTTATCGAAGTAGATGAGGCTTACCTTAAATTCATAACAAAATATATAAAACCTGAAATAATTACTGTAACTAATCTATTTAGAGATCAGTTAGATAGATATGGAGAGGTACATACTACTTATAATAAAATTTTAGAAGGAATACATAAATCTCCTCAATCTCTACTTGTTCTAAATGGTGATGAGTCTCTACTAGGTAAAATTGATGCCAATAACCCTGTAGTTTATTATGGCTTTAATGTTCCTATTAAAGAAAATACAGTTTTAAATATAAATGCAGACAGCAAGTTCTGTAAATTCTGTAAGACTCCTTATAGTTACGAATTTATTACTTATAACCATCTAGGAAAATACCTTTGTGCAAATTGCGGTTATGAAAGACCTGAACTTAAATACCACATTGATGAAATAACAGCTTTAACTACCGAAGGCTCAGAAGTTGTTGTTAATGGAGAAAATTACTTTATAAATCAATCTGGAGAATATAACATATATAATGCTATTTGTGCATTATCTGTAACACTAGAATTAGGTATAGAATCAACTTCAATTAAAGCATCTTTACAAAATCAAAAGAGCACTTTTGGAAGGCAAGAGAGTCTAAATATAAATGGAAAAGAAGTAAAAATAATTCTTGTGAAAAATCCTGCTGGTTATAATCAAGCTATAAACACTTTGCTTCTTAATAATAAACCTATAAATTTAGCATTGATGTTAAATGATAATTATGCCGATGGTACAGATGTTTCATGGATATGGGATGTAGATTTTGAAAATTTAAATTCACTAGAAATAAATGATATTATAATTTCTGGTATACGTCTTTATGATATGGCTGTAAGACTAAAGATTGCTAATCTTAAAGAAGAAAGCTTTAAAATCTGTGAATCCGATGATGAGCTTATAAATAATATAATAAGTGCTGAAGCAGAAACCACATATGTACTTGTTACATATACCGCTATGTTACATCTTAGAAAATTGTTGCATAGTAAAGGCTATATAAATAAAATTTGGTAAGGTTAAGGTGAGTTTATGGAAATTAATATATGTCATTTATATCCTGATTTATTGAATGTTTATGGTGATATTGGAAATATTCTAATTCTTAAACATAGAGCTGAGAAAAGAGGAATAAATGTTATAATAAGAAACGTATCAATAGGTAATGAATTTAACCCTGAAGATTTTGATATAGTATTCTTCGGAGGTGGTCAAGATTATGAACAGTCCATAGTTTCTAAAGACTTAGTAGAAACTAAGAAACAAGGGATTACCGATTATATAGAATCTGGAAAAGTATTTATATGCATATGTGGAGGATATCAACTTTTAGGAAAAACCTACGAAACTTCTACAGGTGATATTTTAGAAGGATTAGGTGTATTAGATATTTATACCAAAGCTTCTAACGAAAGATTAATAGGCAATTCAATTATATATAATGAATTCTTTAATGAAACCTACGTAGGATTTGAAAATCATTCAGGCAAAACTTACATTGGTGATTTAAATCCTCTTGGTATAGTGAAATACGGATTTGGTAACAATGGTGAAGATAAAAAAGAAGGTTGTGTTTATAAAAATACTTTCTGCACTTATTTTCATGGAAGCTTACTATCTAAAAATCCTGAGCTTACAGATAGACTTTTATCTTTAGCAATAAAAAATAAGTATGGTGAGGTTGAACTTTCTCCTCTAAATGATTCCTTCGAAATTAAAGCTAAAGATCATATTATAAAAAGATTTATAAAATAAATATAGGTTGTTGCAAAGTGATTAAAAATCATTTTGCAACAACCTATTTTCATATTAAATCCTGATAAATAAAATCACTAACTAATAAAAACTTTTATCCATCTTAAAGGCCAAACTAAAATATTTTATTGAATCACTAACATTTCCCATATCATGATACATGGTGCCTATCTTCATATACCTTTTACATATTTCACTCTTAGTTCCATATTTCATCAGGGCATCTAAAGAAAGCATCATATATGTTTCAGCCATTATATAATTTTTCTTCCTTTCGAATATCATGGCTTTATAGTAATATGCTTTTTCCATTATTGGAACAAGCTCTAGTTCAATAGATAAATCTAGCACTTCTTCTATATAGTTTAACACTAAATCGTAGTAACCATACTCTATTAAACTTTTAACCCCATCAATTAAAAATTCACATAACTGCTCTTTATCACTTCTTGGATATTCATTCAAAGCTCTTTTTACATAGTCTAAAGCCTCATCTTTAATTCCATTTTCAAACATAGCTTTTGCAAGATCATAATATGCTCTTGCTTTTTTATCTAACAAGTTATCATATCTTTTTAAAGCTTGTTCTTCATAGTATTTAACTTCATCGCCACCTAAATAAATTTCTATAATAGCTAACACTTTATATATTTCTGCATTTACATACTCATTTTTATTAAATGAAAGTATTTCCTTTAAATCTTCACTAACTTTTTTTGCTTTAATTATATTATTACACATTATATAGATTACTACTTGATTATAAGTTGCCTTTATATATTCTACTGAGTCTTTTTTATCTAATTCAATAAGTTTCTTCCTTACTGTTGATATATAACTACCCGCTTGAGAACATTCACCATTAGTATATAAATATTTTGCTATATACATATAATAATTAATATGTAAAATTTCATCCTTAGACTTTTGACAAGAATTATAATATCTAGGTATGGTAGTGCTTAATTCCGCTGACATACCATGATTCAAATAGTATTCAAACAGTATTTGAAATAGTTTACAACTCAAATCGTAGTAGTGATACTTTTCTGCATAATCTACATTGTATAGTACATCTTCTAAAGAAATTAATGGCGTCATAGAACTAAATTTTTCAATATTTGCTTCTATCTGTTCTCTTACACCATGTTTTAAATACTCCATATCTAATCCAAGCTTATCTACAATAATTTCTAGAATCCAATCTTCCGGATCAACCTTATTGTTTTCTATACAACTCATTTTAGAAACGGAAATTTTATCTTCACATATATCTTTTAAAGTTAGACCTTTATATATTCTGGTCCTCTTTATTTTTTCTCCAGCCGATAATATTTCCATAGTTATCCCCCATTTTTAAAAATCCGTTAAGCATTTTGTTTCTTCAAGAATCCTAACCCCTTCATCTAAATATTTTCCAGCTTCTTCTTCTCTTCCTAAGTCCATGTAGAATTTTCCTAAGGCAATAGCAATCTCAGCACTTTCCTTATGATAATTCATTTTTTCTGTATAGTTTAAAGCATCTATTAAAGTTCTTTCTGCTTCTTCATACTTCTTCTCTAGTAACTCAATTTTATATTTAAGAATATGGTACTTATACATTAAAGTACAATCTGTTACACTTAAATTTTGCATATTAGATACTATCTGTTCTAGTACCTTTTTTGCATTTATTTCATCTTTTAATTTTATATAGTTATTACAAATCAACATTAAAGTATTAACAGTAGATTCCTCAGAAAGCCTCTCTTTAATAGCTTTAGCATCTAAAAGATATTCAAAGGACCTATCTACATATCCATATTCTGAAAACATTTCTCCTAACCCTGACATTAAATCTGTAATTAAAATACTTTGTTGCCTACTTCTAAAGAGACTCAAACTTTTTTCAGTGTATGCAATAGCCTGGTTTAAGTTACCCTCTTTAAACCTTACTTGTCCAATCTTCATAAATGATTCTCCATAGTTTCTCGAATCCTTTAGTTTTAAAAGTTTTTCTTCAGCATATTTCATATACTCTATTGCTTCTTTATCAATTCCCATTTTATTAAGAGTTTTGCTTATATAATAATAAACCTTACCCATAGCAACTTCATTATATACATCACTTTCTTCAAATACCTTCTCTGCTTGTTGAAAATAGCTATATGCAGAATGATATGCATCAAGTTCAAGAGTAATTTTGCCTAGAAGCATAAATACTTTAATAATTTCGTCACTACAATTATATTTAATATATATATTATTAGCTGAAAGTAGTAACTCCTGAGCTTCATCATATTCTTTTTTCTTTTCATGTATTAAAGCTTTTAAATACAAATTAGTTGCCATATTTAATTGAAGACCATATTTTTCAATATATATAAATGAATCTTCTAATGCCTTCCAAGCTATCTCCAGATTATCGTTTAATATATTAGATTCCGCAATGTTTTGATAGTATATACAAATCTTACCTGCTTGCGTTTCTTCAGTTTCCATAAGGTGTTCTACCGAAACTTTTAATGCACCTGCTAAATATTCTAACAAGTCCATGCTAGGATTAGATTTACCTGATTCAATTAAACTTATTTGACCAGCAGTTATTCTATCTCCAGCCAGATTTTTTAGAGTTAAATCAAGCTCCTTTCTCCTTTTTTTTATTTTTTCTCCTAAAGATAAAATTTCCATAAATTCATCCTCTTCTCTTAGCAAATGCTTCCTAATTACTTCAGATAATTATACCCCTATATTGTATCATAAACAAACAAAATACACAAAAATAAATGTCTTAAATTTTTATTAAATGTGAGTTAATTTAATTAGTTTTATTGTATTAAATTAAACTTTATTTAAAATAAAGATAGCTAGAGCAGAAAATCTGCTCTAGCTATCTTAAAGGAACCATTGCTTTATTAAACATATCTTCAGCTCTATGTTGAAACCTCTTAGCCTTTTTCCTTAATTTTCTTTTAGTTCTTCCATCCATTGAAGGCATTACGTAATTAACAGCTAAGGCTAAACTTGCTATCAACACCATAATCTTTAATAACATTTTCATAAAATACACATCCCTTCTCATTGTATACTTATCTACCTAAAATTCCATAGAATTTTCCATATAAATAAATATTTTAGGTTTCAATAATATTTACTTATTCATAATTAGTAGATCTTAAGTATGTTTATAGGATGCTCATATTTCTAATTTATATGCCTATAATTAATTTATTTTAAGTTTTGAATTAATTCTAATATAATTTTATCCTTAACCTCTATAGGCACACATTTTAAATGTTTTTCTCTCTCTTTTATGTCTATACTATTTAAGTGTTCTATTATTCTGGTAATGTGATATTTATCTTCAATTCCTATAGTACTATGAACATCTAGAGACATAACATTACTAATATTTTTCTTAATAATTTTAGAAAGTTTATTTTTAACATCACTAGTAGCAACCCTTAAAGTATTGTTTCCAATAGCTTTATCCACTACAGAATCAAATTCTACCTCAGCACCACTTTTTGCCAGCTCATCTGCAATATCGTTATATAAATCATTAGTATGACTATCTACCTTAACAAATATAATTTTTATATTACCTTCTTTTTTTAACTTGTTAATAACTTCATAGTATTCCTTTGATAAAACTGTATTTCTCTCCCATGTACCTGTTGCATGTTGACAGACTCCAGCATAATCATAAAATAATACTATTTCTCTATAGTTATTATCTAATGCATATTTTACACCATTTATAGCAGCCTTAAGCTCTCCATTTACTTGCCTTTGGTTGCACTGATTATTCTTGCCTCCACCATAGTTGACATATGTAATTATATCCTTTTCAACTACAAGTACCCCATATCCAAACCTTTCTGTAGATATGTTATAGCTACCATCAACATATATATGAGGCACATCTAAAGGATAGTTGTCCATACCTTTCTTTAATTCTGAACTATTATCTAAATAATCTTTTGCCTCTTTTTCTGTTAAAAAACTCTTATATATAGCACCTTTCGCTCCTTTTACATAGGAAAGACACTCACTCCAACTTTTAACAATAATATTATTAACGTCCACATTATTATTAAAATCTCTTCCTTTTTTTATTGCATAGTATTTAATTGCCATAATAACCCCTACCTTAAACGTAGATTTATTTAGTAAAAAATACTATAGTCTTTTTTATAGATATTCTTACTACATCCACTATTTTTCTTATTTCTTTTGCTCCAAACTTGTCATTTAGCAAAATCATAGCTTCTTTAGAAACCTCTATAATATTGCTCTGGCCTTCCCAATTATCAAGAATTATTTCTTCCGGAATATCACAAAGCACCTTTTGAAGTATAAAAAATGTAACTGCTAAATCATCAATTTTACCTATAATAGGTAATGTATCTGGCAATATATCTAAAGGAAACAAAAGATATCCTAAAGCGATAGATATATTAAACTTTACCTCTTTTGCTACTCTTTTATCCTTATATAACCTCATAAATAAAGCAATTATATCTGGTATCATCACTACATAGGGATACATCTTTTCATATTTTGCAGAAAATCTTTCTTTAAATTCTTTTCTAAACCTTCTATAAGTATACTCTTTATGACTATCTAAATTTTTTTTATTACATTCTACATTGTAAATTGGAACTTCTTCTTCATGTTTTTCTTCATTTTTATCATTAGATTTATCATTTTCATTTTTAAAATTAAAATTACTAACCTCTGCTTCAAGTCCATACGGGATTATAGATAAATTTTCTAATTTAAAATCAACCATTGGTATAACTTTACACAACTTGTATAAATCTATATTTATCATATCATCAGTAAATTCTATACCAAAATTAACTACTTTCGAGCTAATTACTTTTAATGCTACATTTACAATGCCTTTAAATATCTTAAGACTTTTTACATTAATTTTATCTATACTTAAATATAGCTTATTATTCTCAACTTTATTTATAGATATATCAACAGAAAAAGGTATAGATACTTTATGCTTATAACGTCCAACTACATTAATATTTTTATCTACTAATATTTTGTCAATTTTAAGTCCTTCAACGGGTACATAGTCTCTTAATAAATCTACAACAATACTGTATAAATCTTTTTCTGTTATTGAAATTTTTATATTAGATATCTTCATTTTATTTTACCTCCAATTGTACTTTAATCTTAATATGAACAGAGTTCTTTGTTTAAGAGGGAGGTTTTTACCCCCTCTGAAAAAAATCGTTATCCAAGGACGTA
>NZ_DHYX01000035.1:12080-27459 GCF_002414285.1 Clostridium sp. UBA5119
GTATTAGAGCTGGTAGTCATCAGGTATAATATGTTTATAAATACACCGAATTTCTATATTAAAACCAAAAGGACATACCTCAATTATACAGCATAATTAAAAACAGTACATCCCTCAATCCATATATTTATTAAATTACACATTGAATAATTAAATTAATTTTGTCCAATAAATTAATTTCATAAAATTTTACTGGTTTTCTAGTTTTATGATCATATAGTACTCTTATTATAGGCCTATCAGGGAATCCTTTGTTCTGACTTATAACATATCCTTCTACTCCATTAGAAAGTTTAACACAACATCCTAATGGATATACTGAAAATGTTTCTTTAAACGTGCGTACTAATTTTTCATCAAACTGACTTCCTGATCCAGAAAGTATAAGCTCATAAGCTTGATTAGGCTCAAACTTTTTTCTATAGCTTCTATCACTAGTTACCGCATCATATACATCGCATATTCCTACGATCTTACCAAATCTTGAAATTTGATCCCCTTGCAATCCATAAGGATACCCTTTTCCATTAATTTTTTCATGATGCTGCTCTACCCCTTCAATTGCACTAGCTGGAATTTTATAATTTTTACTCAATATTTCCCCACCATAAATTGGGTGTTTCTTCATGACTTCAAACTCCTCATCAGAAAGCTTGCCATTTTTATTAATTATACCTGCAGGCACTTTTATTTTTCCTACATCATGTAACATTCCACATATACCCAATTCTCGTACTGTCCACTTTTTCATTCCAAGGCTCATTCCTAAAAACACTGACATAATTCCAGTATTTATACTATGTAAAAATGTATAGTTATCATGAGTTTTTACATCATTTAAACATTTATTCACATCTTCAATTTCCATTATATAATTCAATAACTGATCCATATTTTCTAAATATTCATCTCCACATGAACCGACTATACTTCCTATACCCCTTGATATATTCTTTAAACTTTTCATAGTGGCTTGTTTTAGTACTATTAGTTTTTCATCTATTATGTCTATATCTTCTAATCGTTCATCCTCAATATAAACATAATATACTCCTAACTCTTCAAGTCTTTTTATGTATACACTGCTAAGACTCATACCAGCTTTTAACAATATTCTTCCATCATCCCCATATACATGTTTACCAAGTATATCTGATTCATTAACTCTACATATATGTTCTAATCTCATGATTCTCCCCCAATTATGTACTATTGATATTCCTCACATTTTCCTTTTATATCAATAAAAACTTTTTCTAAAGCTTCCTTAATTCTTGTACATACATTGTTTAATCTATTATTTAGCACATTATGATCTTCATCGTAATCAAAAGTAACAATCCATGTAGGATTAAATTCCTCATCATAAATTTCTATAGAGTCAACCAAATCAATTAAACTTTCATCATCGAACAAATCATATATGGCTGAAAATTCCCACTCTTCTACATCTTTATTAGTATCAAAATATAAATTTACCTTTTCACCATCATAAAATAGTTTAGTAATATATTCTGCACCTTCGTTAACCTCATAGCTTCCAAGCTCTCTTGTAAAAAATTTTGTCTCTTTATCCTTTTCCATTAATACAATAGCAGAAAAATCCATTATCATACCCTCCTAATATTTGTAATTTATTTACATAAATTACTTTAAATGCTATAATTGATTATATCCTTAAAGGAGTGTGAATTATGAATCTTGTAAAAAATCTTAAAAAATTCAAAACTCTTTCCCTCATATCTTTAATTATTATAATTACTATTTTTATAATTGTTTTTAGTTACACTAACTTTAAATGTAAAAACTTAGATTATGCTATAAAAAAATACTCCACTTCTGGTATTTTTAATAAATATAAATTATATTCCCTAGAAGACTTTAAGATTAAGTTTTCAGATGGTAATATATGTATAGTGGAAGTGAATGGCATAGAAGGAAAAAGCCCATATAAAACCACAACTTATAATCTTCACTTGGTAAAACATAAATCTGGCAAATGGAAACTATCTGAGATTTCTCCTAATAACAATTGATTTTTCCCATAAACACAACTATTTTAGTATACCTTAGTAACCATAAATATACAACAATAAACAACTCCCCTTAAGATAATATTTATCGTTACCTTAAGGGGAGCATTTGTTCTTCCTATCTTATTTCTGCTAATACACTTAATAAGTAATCATACATTCTATCTAGTGAAGAAATACTTACATGCTCATCTGGTGTGTGAACATCAAAAATATTTGGCCCAAAGGAAATCTGATCTATATTCCCATTAAATTTATCTCCAATTAATCCACATTCAAGTCCTGCATGAATTGCAGATATTTCTGCTTTATTACCAAATTTATTTTCGTAAACTTGTTCAAATACAGTTCTAATTTTAGATTCTGGATTATACTGCCACTCAGGATAATCTGATTCAAGTTCTATAACACAATTCATTATTTCTGCAAGTACTGTCATTCGATCTACAATTGATTTTTTTAAAGAAGCTACTGAACTTCTAACTGCATTGTCAAATTCTACAGCTTCACTAGTAGTAGTTACCACACCTACATTGGTAGAACTCTGTACTAACCCTGGTATTGCCATACTCATAGTTTGAACTCCATTTGGTAATAAGAATAATGTTCTTATTACTTTCTGTCTAGTATCATCGCAGAATACTTTATCTACAGACTTAGTAACTTCATAAATTAATTTCAAATCATCATCTATACCTTGTAATTCATTTATAAATATAGAGGACCATTCTTTTACTTTTCCTTCAACTTTAACTATATCTTCTGGTCTTACAGCTATAATCGCATCTGCTTCTCTTGGAATAGCGTTCATTTTAGCTCCTCCATTTAAAGATGCTAATTTGAAGTCTACAACTGAATTAAGATCCATTAAGAATCTACCCATCATTTTATTGGCATTTCCTCTTTCTTTCTTAATTTCCATACCAGAGTGTCCGNNAAGCTAATGAACTATAGTTTCCTTCTATATTCTCATAATTTGTTGGCACAGAGAATTTAAGTCTAACTCCTCCTGCACAACTTACTAATAGTACTCCTTCTTCTTCAGAGTCTATATTTATTAATATTCTTCCATTTAAATGTTCTGGATTTAAATTTGTAGCTCCACCCATTCCTGTTTCTTCTTCAGTAGTAATTAATACTTCTATAGGAGGGTGAGCTATTGTTTTGTTATCAAGAATTGCAAGAGCATAAGCTACAGCAATACCATTATCCGCTCCTAATGTAGTTCCATTAGCCTTTATAAAGTCACCATCAATAATAAATTCTATTGGATCCTTTTCAAAGTCATGTTCAGTTCCTTGATTTTTTTCACAAACCATATCCATATGCCCTTGTAAAATCACTATTGGAGCATTTTCATAACCACTAGTAGCTGGCTTCTTAATAATAACATTTAGTGCTTCATCTTGTATAACTTCTAAATTTCTGTCCTTGGCAAACTTAACTAACCAATCGCTAATAGCCTTTTCATTTCCTGAACCTCTTGGTATTTCATTCATCTCTTTAAAAAATTTGATTGCCTCAAAGCTTTTTAAGTTTTTTAATGTTTCTATCATTTTAATCATCCTTTCCTTAAAAGAAAATCATCTTTAATCCAAATAATATCAAAATTATGCCTCCTATGTAATCAGCATATTTTCTTAATATATGGATTTTTCTTAGATACTTTGCTATTATAAATGCTAATATGCTCATAAAAAATGTTATCATACCAACAATAGCAGTAAAGAGTGTTAAGGTTACCATACTTTCTATCCTTGAGAAAGCAATAAATCCAATTACTATTGCATCAATGCTCACAGATATCCCTAAAATGAAGTACATTTTAAAGGTTATGACAATACTTTCTTCTTTTTCTATCATACCTTCCTTTATCATAAGTATACCAACTATTGCAATTACTATTCCCCCCATAACTGCAGGGACGGAAGCAATATTCTCTGTAAATATTTTACCACCAAATCCTCCTAAAATAGAAAACAAAAATTGGAAAAAACCAAAAGAAATTGCAAAAGAAAACTTTTGTCTTGCCTTAGCCCCTCTATTTAAGCCAATAGCTATTGCAATACCAAAAGCGTCTAATGAAACTGCTAAGGCTATGAATAGCAATTCTTCTATTGCCATAAAAGACCTCCTACAAATACAATAATTTAATATTATCATAAATTTATATTTTCAATAACAACATTAATATTAATATTATAATTCTAACTTTTCAAAATTATGATTATAAATTAAATTATTTGTACTATAATAATTATTACTTTTAAATATACAGTTGTCAATTAGAAATATAGTGTTAAAATATATTCATGAGTTTTATTATATGAGGTGATAACATTGATTACAATATTTAAAAGTGATACCTCGGGCCGTCTCACAGAAATCGATTCTATAGAACATGGCTCTTGGATTAGTATGATTAATCCATCCGATGAAGAAGTTCTTCTAATTACACAAAAACTTAACATTCCTCAAGATTTTATAAGAGCTGCCTTAGATGAAGAAGAAGGTTCAAGAATAGAATTTGAGAATAATGCTACTCTTGTAATTATAGATATTCCATTCACTGAAATGGATGATAATTCATTAACTTACGATACATATCCATTAGCAATAATATATACTGAAAGCGTAATTATAACTGTATGTCTTAAAAACAGTCCTGTATTATCAGATTTTACCATTGAAAAAATCTCTTCATTTTATACTTTTAAGAAAGTCAGATTTATGCTTCAAATATTATATAGAGCATCAAATTACTATTTATTATACCTAAGACAAATAAATAGAAAGAGTCTTTTGGTTGAAAAAACCCTTTATAAATCTTTAAAAAACAGAGAATTAATTCAATTATTTGCTCTTCAAAAATCCTTAGTATATTTCTCTACATCTTTGAAATCTAATGATTTAACCTTAGAAAAACTTTTAAAGCAGGAAATCCTTACAAAATATGATGAGGATAGAGATATTTTAGATGATGTTATGATAGAAAATCGTCAAGCTATAGAAATGTGTAGTATATATAGTGATGTCCTCACTGGTACTATGGATGTATTTGCTTCTATAATTTCTAATAATCAAAACCAAGTTATGAAATACTTAACATCTGTAACTATAGTTATTTCTATTCCAACTTTAATATCAGGTCTTTTAGGTATGAATGTAGGTGGAATACCTTTTTTCAATGCCTCTGATGGATTTCTGTATATGTGTATAATTGTAGGATTAATAACTTTAGCAGTTACCTATTATCTTAGAAAAAAAGATATGTTTTAAATAATATAAACCCAATAGAAATCTAGTATGTAATTATAAAGGTATTTATGGATAATTGTATACTAGATTTTATATTGAATCCCCTTTTGTAACATTCCCTAATTATATTTCATATACTATATTTGATAATATTTTTATATGAGGTATATAATGCAATATATTAATGTTCCCTTTAATATTCCTACAAGAGTAGATGACATGATCAATTCTGAAGATAATATGTCAGCCTATGTTAGAGTTGCTCACATTGCAGCTAGAGCCCCTGATGTAGATATTTATGTAAATGATAAACTAACAATACCTAATCTTGAATATAGAGATTTTACAAGCTATATTAAACTTCCTTCTGGAACTTATAACATAAAGGTATATGGAGCTAATAATACTGATTTTCCCTTGGCAGATGTAGATATTTTTATAGCACCCAAAAGTGTAACTACTATTGTAGCTTACATGCAAAGAAGAATGTTAAGCTTATACCCTGTGGATGAGACTCCATTAACCTCTACAACTGACGGCAAAGCTAAAATTAGAATTGCTCAGTTTATTGAAAATATTCCACCTGTAGATGTAGTTCTTTCTAATGGTACTGTACTTTATAAAAATGTAAACTTTAAGGACATAAGAAATTATATTGAACTACCTATTGGTAGATATACTATGCTATTAAAATTAGCTAATACAGATATTGATATGTTATATGTTCCCAATATAAATCTAAAATCAGATAAATACTATACTCTTTATTTGATTGGTTTAGTTACTAATTTCCCAACACCACAGATGTTAATTCCTTTAGATGGAATAAGTTATTTAAATATATAAATTTTGTTTCTTTAGTCTCTAAATCTTTATTAATTACTCTTTCCACATTAACGTAAAAGCTAGCTCACAAGCTAGCCTTTACGTTTAATTTTTATTTACCTACTTTAATTATTGTCCTGCATATTGTAATTTATACAAATTGCTATAAAGCCCTTTTTTCTCTAATAGTTCTGAATGACTTCCAATTTCGCGTATCCTACCCCTATGCATTACAATAATTTTATCTGCATTTTTAATAGTTGACAATCTATGTGCTACTACTATAGTAGTTCGTCCTTTAATTAATTTATTTAGAGCATCTTGAATTAAACTTTCTGTTTCAGTATCTATGTTAGCTGTAGCTTCATCTAAAACTAAAATTGGCGGGTTAAAAGCTAATGCTCTAGCAAATGCAATCAGTTGTCTCTCACCTTGAGAAAAAGTTGTTCCTCTCTCATTAACCTCAGCATTATATTTATCTGGTAACTTTTCAATAAATATATTTGCATTTACATATTTACATGCTTTTACAATCTCTTCATCTGTTATATTCTCATTATTTAATCTTACATTTCCTTTTATATCACCAGCAAATAGAAATACATCTTGAAGCACTGTAGCTACATTTTTTCTAAGTTCGTCCTTAGACATTTCTTTAATACTAACTCCATCTATCAGAATTTCGCCCTTTTGAATATCATAAAGTCTAGTTATGAGACTTATTATTGAGGTTTTTCCTGCTCCCGTTGCTCCAACAAAGGCTACCGTTTCACCTTTTCTAATTCTAAAACTTACATCTTTTAATACCCAATCTTCATCATTGTAGGCAAACCAAACATTTTTAAATTCAATATCTCCTTGGGCACGTCCTATATGTTTAGGCTCCTTTGGGTTTTTAATTATAGAATCATTATCTAATAACATAAATATACGCTCTGAGGAAGCCATAGAAGACTGAAGTATATCAAATTTCTCAGATAAATCAAATATTGGTTGAAATAGTTTTTGTATATATATTACAAATGCATATAACACTCCAAATTCTATTGTTAAATTTAGAACTGCTGTACCACCAACCCAAATTAATATGCATAGAGCTAATTGATAAGTCATATCCATAAGTGGTCTAAATATAGCAAATACTTTAATTTGTTCCATTGCAGCTGTGGAATATGATGTATTAATTTCATCAAATTCACTATACTTTTTACTTTCAACTCCAAATATCTGCACAGTCTTCATACCACTTATATTTTCAGATAAATTAGAGTTAATTCTAGATAATCTAGTTCTTACTTTCCTATAAGCTTCTATATCATATTTTCTAAATATAAAGGTTAAAGCAACTACTAATGGAAGGGTTATAATTGATACTATTCCTAATTTTATATCTAATAGAAACATAGCAATTACAATGCCACTAACAAGAAATAAATCTTTGATTAAATATACTAACACAGATGTGTACATTTCATTTAAGGTTTCTACATCATTTGTAATTCTAGTTACTAATCTTCCCACTGGACTCTTATCAAAGAAAGATAATGATAAACTCTCTACATGCTTAAATATTGCAGCTCTTATATTATATACAATCTTTTGACCAGTATACTGTAACAAATAAATTTGAATATAGTTTAGTATAAATATTACTATATAAATTAGCAATATTATAATAGCACTCCACTTTATCAAATCTAAATCATTAGTTCTTAATACTTTTATATCTTTTATAGTTATTTCATGAGCTTTAAATTCATTGTTATCTTGAAAAAACTTTTCACCTGATATTTCATAGGCTGTGTTTTTCCTTGGTTCACCCTCTATAATATAAGGCTCATTATTCTCATTATATACTATTGAAGCTCTTATTGATCCATCTCTTTCTCCCCTTACTACATATTTATCTCCTATGGCTATGGAACTATTTTCAGCTTCTTCTATAATAGAATATTTTCCACTTAAAGGATTAATATTATTGTCTATAACATTTTTTATTATGAAGGGAACAGACAAATCTAAGCACACCACTAAAAACATTATAATTACTACTATTCCCATTAAGCCTTTATATGGCAATGCAAATTTTAAGAGCCTTTTCATCAAAAGGGAGTCATATTGCTTATCTAATACTTCATCTTCCTGATTAAAGTCTTCCATAATTATATCTCCTCCTCTTCCATAATTTCTTGCTCAATCTGTTGTTTTTCATATATATCTTTATAAATTCCTGGCATATTTTTAAGTTCTTCATGTGTTCCTTCTTGAACAATTTCCCCTTGTTCTAGAACTATGATATTATGAGCATCTTTAATTGCTGAAATTCTATGAGATACTATAATAGAAGTTTTCTTCTTCATTACACCTTTTAAATTCTCAAGAATTATAGCCTCAGTTTTTGCATCTACTGCTGATAAACAATCATCTAAAATTAGAATATCAGGATCTTTAATAAGAGCTCTAGCTATAGAACATCTTTGTTTTTGACCTCCTGAAAGAGTAGTTCCTCTTTCTCCCACTATAGTTTCAAACTTCTTTGGAAAGTCTATTATATTATCATAAATATCTGCCTTTTTAGTTGCATCATGTATTTTTTCAATATCTACTTCATGAAATGCAAGTCCTATATTTTCAGCTAAGCTAGTGGAAAACAAAAAAGGATCCTGTGATACAAACCCAATATTAGTTCTAAGACTATTTAAAGATGTTCTATTTATATCTTTATCTCCTATAAAAATCTTTTCATCTTCCACATTATAGAGTTTAAGTAATAAACTTATAAGAGTACTTTTACTACTTCCAGTCTTACCCACAATCCCAAGAGTTTCTCCTTGCTTTACTCTTAAATTTATATTTTTAAGAGCTGGTGTTATTGTATTATTATAGCTAAAAGTTAAATCCTTTATAACTATATCACCTTGTAATTTATCCACATATGATGTACAACAATCTACTATATCAGGTTTTGTATTTAAGACTTCTTCTATTCTTTCAAGGGATGCAAATCCTCTTTGTAAATTATTAATTACTTGTCCTATAGCCATCATTGGCCAAACTAAATTTCCAAGATACATGTTAAAGGTCACAAAGTCCCCAAGAGATATTTTCCCCAAAACTACAAAAGTTCCCCCCACTACTATTAGTAATGCAAAGCTTAAGGATGAAATAAATTCTATCAAAGGAAAAAATACTCCCCAAATTCTTATAAACTCCATATTTACTTGAAAATTTTTATCATTTTCTTCTATGAACTTTTCATATTCCCTTTCCTCTTGAACAAAAGATTTAACTATTCTAATCCCAGAAAAATTTTCTTGAACTATATCTGTAAGTTTTGAAAAGCATCTTTGTACCTTTGTGAATTTTCTGTGTATTCTTTTACCAAATTTTTGAGATACAAATGCTACAAAAGGAAGTGGGATTAGTGATAACAAGGTAAGTGGTACATTAATAGTTAGCATTATAATAATAGTGGCAATAGTCAATACTACTGCATCAAAAAACATGATAACGCCAGGACCTAGTGCCATTCTTACAGCATTCAAGTCATTTGTTGCTAAAGCCATTAGATCTCCAGTTTTTCTTTCATTGTAAAAATTAGAAGATAATCCTTGTAGATGCTTAAAAAATTTACTTCTTATATCGTACTCTATTTTTCTTGAAGTACCATTTACATATATTCTCCACATAAATCTTCCAATAGCTATAACAGATGCTATAACTAATATATATACTATAGATTTGACTAAAGTATTTTTATTAGCACTTCCTAAGGCAAAACTATCTGTTAAAAAACCTAGAATTTTTGGTGGAACAAGTTGTAAAAAGTCTACTAGTATAAGAAAAAATATCCCTATAAAATATCGTTTCTTATATTGCTTTGCATACTTTAATAGTTCTTTAATTTTATCCATATTTCCCCCCTAAATTATAAATCTCCCCTATAATTTTAGAAATAATTAAATTTATACTACATATATAATACAAGAAATTACCTTTTATTTCAATATATTTAATTCGAAATACGAAACTTTTGTATATTGAAATAGATTTACTATGTTACTAATGAAAAAGTCCCATAAGCTAATAAGCTTATGGAACCTTTTAATCATATAAATCTTTTTTTATTATCTTAAATACTTCTAGTGCCTCTTCTATCTTTGACTTTAATAACTTTTTTTTATGTTCAAACTCTTCAATTCCTTTATTTGTAATCCTATATATCTTCTGAGACTTTTTTTCTNNACCCAACTACCTTCAATAAATCCTTGTTTCTCCAGTTTTTTAAGCAATGGATATATTCCACCTGTACTAGGTATCCAAGATCCATTAGTACGCTTTCCTATTTGATGAGATATATCATTTCCATTAGTAGGCCCCTGAACCAATATATATAATGTGTATATTGGCAATAATCCTTTAGTAAACACTTGGCCTACTGCTTCATTTTCTGTTTTTACCTTTCTAAGTTCTTGTAATTTTCTTTTATATTCTTCATAAAGCTTCTTTTCTTCAGCTTTTATATCATTTAAATCTCTCCCTAATTCATCCTCCACCATATCAACCTACTCCTTTTCATAGATAAGTACTCCTATGAATCCTGGTCCTGAATGAACACCTGATACTGGACTTAGATAACCTCCGAAATTTACGAAGTTAGCATTTTTATGAGCTTTAAATTTATCTAACAATGTCATAGCCTCTGCCTCTGCTTCACCATGCATTATATGAATATCATATTTTTTATCATTTAATTTTGATACTACAACATCATAAATTTTATTCAAAGATTGTTTTCTTCCTCTAACCTTTGCATAAGTATAATACTCTCCTTCCTTATCTACACTTACAATTGGTTTGAGATTTAAAAATTGAGCTATAGTTCCAGCTACCTTTCCAATTCTTCCCCCTCTTATAAGATATTCTAAGGTTCCTATAACAAAGTATATATTTATTCTATCAGTTATTTTAGGAAGTTCTGATATTATTTCATCAAAACTTTTTCCTTGTTTAATCATTTCTGCTGACTCTTCAATAAGTATAGTTTCTCCCTTAGATATAGACTTAGAATCATGAACATAGGTCTTAATCTCAGGATGATCCTCTGATATTAGTTTAATGGCATTATTAAATCCTGATAGTTTTGAAGAAATTGTTACTACTATTGCGTGAGTATATCCTTCTTTTTTTAATTCATCATACATTTCCTCCATATCTCTCATGGAAGGTAATGAAGTGGTTGGTGCATTAGTTTCTAAAGTATCATATACATATTTAGATGTAATATCTACTCCATCACTATACTCCTTATCCCTATATATTATTTTAAAAGGTAATACCTTTACATCATACTTATCAACTATATCCTTAGTAATGTCGCTAGCACTGTCAGTAATTAAAGCTATTTTTTCCATATTTATCACTCCTATATCTGTTCTATTATTATTATATATCACTATTGAGTACATTATCAATAGTGATATATCAGAAGTGATAATATTATGTGCAATTTTATTAAATTTAATTATTTTTTATTCATAATTTATTTTTAAAATTAAATTCTATGGACTTCTTCCTTAATAGAATTTAAAACCTCATCTAAACTCTCATTCTCTACAAGTACTCCATCTACCCTGGCAATGTATTTGTGACTGCATAAATTACATGCACCTATACACATATTTTCTGTTATTTTATTTTCATCACCAATAATTTTTTTTAATTCCTCTACTAATTTTTCTTGTCCTTCATTGCATTTACATGTACTAATCTTCTTTCCCATGTTTTTTTATCCTTCCAACCTTATTCGTAAATTATATAATTATTATATACTATAGTTCTTTATTTACAACTAGCATTAAAGTTTTTTCACGGAAAATTATAGGCGTATACTATAAAGTACACGCCTTTTTTTGCATTATATAATTATTTATTATTCATAGCACTGTATATAGTTTCTACATTGTATTTTAAAACATCAGAAAAAGATTTTCCGTCCTCGTTACTATGTAGAGTATATATTTGTTTAGTCTGTGCTCCAACTTCTTTAGCTAAAGTATCTGAAAGCTGAGTACTAATTAATTCTTCAACAAAAATAGTTTTTATATTATTCCCTTTACAATATTCCATAAGATTTTGTAATTCCTTTGGTGATGGTTCTCCTTCTGCAAAAACCCCCTCTATACTCTTTTGTATAAGACCAAAATCTCTACATAAATAACCAAAGGTTGCATGACCTGTAACAAAATTCTTATTAGCTAGTTCTTTGAACTTTGGATTATACTCCTTAATTATATTATCTATTTTTTCATTAAATTTCTTAAGGTTTTCTTCATAATACTCTTTATTTTTAGCATCCTTTTCTACCAAAACATTTTTAATATTTTCACCTTGAATCTTCGCTTCACTTAACCCAAGCCAAGTATGAGGATCCTTTCCTGAATGATTATGTCCTTCATGTTCTTCATGTTCTTCAGATTCTTCATCAGCATTTATAAGTTCCACACCTTTGCTAGCTTCTACAACTATTAGTTCTTTTCCACTTATAGCTGCTTCTACATCCTCAATCCACGATTCCATGCCAGCTCCATTATAAATGAATATATCAGCCTCTTCTATGGCCTTCATATCCTTAGCTTTAATGTCAAAGTCATGAGGCTCCATAGCTTCTGGTATAACACTTTCTATGCTAACCTTATCTCCCCCTATCTCCTCAGTTAAAGCCTCTATACCGTAAAAGGAAGTAACAATATTTATTGTGTTGTCCTTTTCTTCATTATTCTTTGACTCTCTATTAGAACATGCTGTTAACATAACTACTATCAAAGTTAATGCTCCTAAAACCTTTAATTTCTTCATAATTTTCTCTCCTTCAATTGAAAATGATTTTCATAAGTAGTATAATTATATCATATTCGATTTTATTATCAACACTGACCTACAACTATTATGTACTAGGTCAGTGTTAATAATTTACATATATTACATTTTTAAATATTGTCATATTAACGAAAAATCATTCACTCATACATAATTTTTATTTTAATTTATTTATACTATAGCTATAATATGTATAATTATGGCTAGACTTATAATTGTAGAAAGGAGCAATACTAATGATCAAAATTAAAGACTTATGTTTTTCATATAATAATTCTAAGCCCTACATTATTGATAATCTTTCACTAAACATAGCTAAAGAAAGTTATGTATCTATAATTGGTGCTAATGGTAGTTGTAAAAGTACCTTAATAAAGCTAATTTTAAATCTACTTACTCCTCAAAAAGGAAGTATTAATTTAACCTCTAAAAAAATTGGATATGTTCCTCAAATAGTCGAAAGTTTTAATAGTTCTTTTCCTATAACTGTTTGGGAAATGCTTAATGCCCATAGAAATGTTCTTAAAATTAAAGATAAAGAATCAATCACTGAAGCCCTAAAGAAAGTGGATATGCTTGAGTATAAAAATTCTCTTATTGGAAACTTATCTGGAGGTCAAAAACAAAAGATTTTTATTGCAAGAGCTATATTAGCTAATGAAGATATATTAATTCTAGATGAACCTTCCACTGGAGTTGATAGTAAAAGCATGAAAGAAATTTATGGGCTTATAACCTCTTTAAATAAAAAGAATGGAGTTACTGTTATATCTGTAGAGCATAACTTAGAAACAGCTCTTCAAAATTCATCCCATATCCTTACCATGGAGAATGGCTTTGGAACTCTATATACATCTAAAGAGTACATAAGGAGGATTTCTAATGTTTCAATATGAATTTATGCAAAATGCCTTTTTAGCAGCCATATTCATATCCATACTATGTCCTATGGTAGGAGTATTTTTAGTGCTTAAAAGACATTCCATGATGGGTGATACCTTGGCCCACTCTGCCTTTGCTGGTGTTGCTATAGGACTAGTACTGGGATTTAATCCAATAATATGTGCATTTATATTTACAACCATATGTGGTTTATCCATAGAATTTCTTAGAGACTACTACAAAAAATACGCAGAACTTATTCTTTCTATAGTTCTAACCTTTAGTGTTGGTATAGGAATTACTCTTATAAGCACTGGAAAAGCTTCTGGAAACGTGAATAGCTATTTATTTGGAAGCATATTAACCGTTACTAAGGCAGACTTAATTATTATGGTTATTCTTAGTTGTATATCTATTGTAGTTATATACTTTTTATATGATAAGCTTCTTTATACTACCTTTGATGAAGAAGGTGCTAAAATTTCTGGTATAAATGTAAAAGCAGTAAACTATATATTTTCTTTACTTGTTGGAGCTACCATTTCTGTCTCTATCCGTATAATGGGTATCCTTGTAATGTCATCAATGATTGCACTACCTGTAGCTACAGCTCTTCAACTAGATAAAGGATTTAAACCCACTCTATTACTGTCTATCCTTTTTGGATTTATAGATATAATATTAGGTCTTATTTTTTCATATATACTAAATTGTGCTCCTGGAGGTACTATAGCCTTAACCTCCGTTGTTATATTAATAGTAATTATTATATTTAAATCTACTTTTAAATCTAGGAATTAAAATATAAATAGCTATAATCTTAAAAAAATTAAGATTATAGCTATTTAATATAATAATTATAAATCTAACTAATTTATATTAAAGTTTTTAAATATTCTTTAATTTCTTCTGTAGTAAATGCAGCATCTACAGAATCCATGTATATCTTTTTATAGTCTTCATAGGTCATATTTACAACCTTACCTATACTTTCACACTCACCAGTTACATTAGTAGCAGAAACAGTTCTATTGTCAGTATTAAAAGAAACCCTTATGCCCTCTTTATAAAATTTAAACAATGGGTGCTCTTCATAACTTTTTACAGCTTTTGTCTGCATATTACTAGTTGGACACATTTCTAAGGTTACATTATTTTCTTTAACTAAGTCATAAGCTTCCTTAAGATCTCTTATTGCTACTCCATGACCTATTCTCTCTGCTTTAAGTAGTTTTATAGCATCTACCACATTTACTCCTATACCTGTTTCTCCTGCATGTATAGTAACTCTATAGCCATATTCTCTAGCTACCTTTATAACATCTACAAACTCCTTAGCAAAACCTTCATTTTCTGCTCCACAAAGATCTATAGCCACTACACCTTTTCCTAAGAATTTCTTTCCTGCTTCAACTACTGTAGATGCACTATTTGCACCATTATGTCTTAAGCAAGATAAGATTAAATTAGCCTTTATATTAAAGTCTTTTTCACCTTGTCTA
>NZ_DHYX01000035.1:27474-40747 GCF_002414285.1 Clostridium sp. UBA5119
GTCGGTGCATACCTAATTTCTATATACTTTACATTTTCTTCAGCTGCATCTTCTAAAAGTTCATAGGTAATTCTTCTTAAACTTTCTTTACTTTGCATTATCTTTATTGGAATATTAAATCTATCTAAATATTCCACTAGTGATTTACACTCTAATGGAGCTTCTAATAATTCTCTCAATTGTTCTAAATCATAAGTTGGTATTTCTATATTTTCTTTTGTAGCTATATCTAATATAGTTTTTGGTCTAACACTTCCATCTAAGTGACAATGTAATTCTATTTTTGGTAATGCTTTAAAGTCCATAACTCATACCCCTTTCTATTTTGTTGTATATTATCATATTATGATTTAAATATCAACTAGTTAGTTAAATTATACTAAAACTAAAGTTAACTTACTACATTTTAGTAATCATTACATTTTACTTATAGAAATTCTCTATACTAATTTCAATATATTGACTTACACTCTTAATTTATATACTATATGTTATGGAGATATAGTCACTATAAGGGGGCAACACTGTGAAAAAAAATAAAAAACTTATAATTTCAATGATGACTCTTTTAATACTTGTTATTACCTATTTTGCATTTTTCAGAGGATTAACTCCAGAGATTTTAAGAAATTACATAGGTGGTTTTGGCTACTTAGCACCATTTATTTATATATTATTCTTTACTATACTGCCAATTGCTTTTTTCCCTGTACCTATCTTAGCCCTTGCTGCAGGACTTCTATTTGGATTTCTTCCTGGCACCATATATACCTTAATTGGAGCAGTTTTAAATAGTGCCCTAATGTTCTTAATGGCTAAAATCCTAGCAAAGGATGCTGTTACTAATTTGCTCCAAAGAAAGCTTCCTGAAAATTGGAGTAGCTTCTTATTTAATTTAGATGAAAAAAGAGGCTTTGGAATTATATTTATTCTAAGGTTAATACCAGCCATGCCGTATAATTTAATTAATTACGGTGCTGGATTAACATCAATAAAGTTCAGTTCCTATATGTTAGCTACTATCCTTGGAATTCTTCCAGGTACCTTAGTATTTTTGAACATTGGAAATCAAGCTTTGAATATCCATAACCCAGCATTTGTAGTATCAATTATTCTTCTAATTTTATTAACGATTTTCTCTTTAATCCTTGGTAAAATGATAGGAAAAACTAATTCTTAAAATAAATCTCATATAAATTTTCCCATAACATTTAACTATATAATATAAAAAATAAGGATATCAATTAAATAATTGATTCCTTATTTTTTACCTTTATAATTCTATCAGAAAAAATAATCCTTCCATCCCCTAAAGTAGTAATTTCACCTAAGTATTCATCAATACAAGGTATATTAGTTAATATATTTAAATTTTCTGTTTTATATACTAACGCTATACTTCCTTTAAATAAAAAAGCTATTCTACTACTCATAGAAAAAGCATCTTCTTTTTCATGAGTGATCATAATGGTAGTAATTCTAAACTGTCTTTGTATCCNNATCTTCATTACATAATCTTTTATATAATGCTTTAAATTATTATCTAACCCTGTAAAGGGCTCATCAAGTAAAAGTACCTTAGGGTCTATAGCTAAAGCTCTCATTAATGATATTAACTGTTGTTGTCCCCCTGAAAGTTGATGGGGGTACTTTTTCATATGTTCACTCATGTTAAAAAATTCAACAAGAAATTTGACCTTATCATCAATATATTTCCTTGGAAACTTCCTCATTTTTAATCCAAACTCTATATTTTCTCTTATAGTCATATGTGGAAAAAGTTGATTTCCTTGATGTACCATTACTACATTTCTTTTTTCCATAGGTAAATAGTTAATAATCTTACCATCTAATCTAAGTTCTCCCTTATTAGGTAATATAGCTCCTGTAATAGTCTTAAAAATTGTAGACTTTCCTGCCCCACTAGGCCCTAATATAGAGAAAAACTCTCCATCTTCAATAGTTAAATTAATATTTTTTAGAATTTCCTTATTACCGATAGAAAAATATATGTTTTTAAGCTCTATCTTACTCATATTTAACCCATCTCCCTATATTTATCATTACTGTACTTCTTTGTTATATATGAACTCATTATCATTACTATTACTCCATAAAGTATATACATTAATGTATATACCGAAGCTATATTTCTGTTAGAATTTCCTATATACGGCGTCATAATCATAGAAAAGTTAACATGGCTATTATCTCCAATAAACATATTTATGAAATACTGAGAGTAAGATATAATAAATGCCATAAAAAAACTTGATGCATACCCTTGAGCATATAGTGGGATATTCACATATTTAAACGCTTGCCAAAAAGATGCACCCAATCCTCGAGCTGTAAGCTCATCTCCTATACCCCAAACAGTATAATAGGAATATATTAATTTAAATGCATAGGGTAAGGAAAAATAAATATGTAACACTAAAACAGCAATACTACAAGAAGTAAAATAGTTTAGAAATAATTTATGACTTCCTAAACATATACTTATTACTGGTAATAACATAGGTAAATAAAAAATGCTTTCCAATGTGATTTTATACTTTATATGGGTAGTTATGAAAAATCTTGCAGCCATGATACTTAAAACTAAAGATATTAATGCTACTTCTATAGAAAAGAAAATAGACTTTATTCCAATAAACCAATCTCCTGATGTAAAAAAGTATTTAAAACCATCTAGTGTAAAAGTATTAGGTAAAATATCCGTTGCTTTCCAATTTTTAAAAAAGGCCCAAACCATCATAGATATTATAGGAAGTACTAAAAATATAAGTATAGAAAATATAAGTACACTTTTAATCCACCTTCTCACTCTCTTACCTCCTCTTGCCCATTATCCTTTATCATTTTATAATAAAGCACACATAATATTAAAGATATTATGATCATTATCATATTTATAGCCATTCCATATATTCTATTGGATAAATCTGCATTTAGGTAGGTTTTATAAGCATAAACCCCTATAGAAATTGGGTTTGATGGTCCTAGATAGTAAAAACCTTCATAAGTAAACATATTAAAATTAAATATTACTAAAAATGAAGTAAATATAGCTCTCTTAGCTAAAGGTAAAAGAATTTTTATTATATACTGAAATCTTGTACATCCTAAGTTCTGTGCTATAAACCTATAATTTTTATTTACTTTCATAAAAATAGGAGCAACACTAAATGCTATAAAAGGCATACCTTTAAAAATATTTAAAAGTATTACTGCTATTCCCTTAGAATTAAAAATTAAATTTATATTTATATTAGAAAATCCTAATAATGATATTATGTGAAATAGTAACCCCTTATCACTATAAGTTGTATATATAAGAACTGCCGCTGCCACATAGGAGAGTAGAATTGGCAATCTATATAAAACATTTATAAATTTATTCCTTGATTTTGATATGTAATATCCTAGGTAACTACCTAAAACTGTAGCAATTACTGAAGATACTAAGGATATTTTAAAACTATAGTATAAACTATTTAAAAAAACAGGATCTGAAAATAACTCTTTATAATATTTAAATGTAAAATTATTAAAGGAAAGCTCAGGAATATATCCTAAGCTTTCCATAAAGGTATTGATAATAACAAACATAGTAATTACAACTATCACAGATAAAGATGGAATAATCATTAATCCACCTATAACCTTTCTTCTCTGCTTATTATTTATCAAAAAGAATCACGTCCTCCCATACCTTTTCTATAATTACTACTAAGTCTGATCTTAATTCTGCTTGTTGATGCTTTGAAAGTTCTTCATAGCTTAGAATTGTATGCTCATACTCTTTATCTGGAGTAAGCTTTATATCAAGCTCCTTCTGTTGTTCTTCATTTAACTTATTATATTCAACAGATGGTAGATCAGCCCATCCCCTTAAGTCTGCTTTAGATATTTGCATTTCAGCTGATAAGGCAGCATTAATTACCTTTAATGCTCCATCTACATTAGATGCATTAGCTGCAATGGCTAAATAATGTGTATTAAATGGAGTTCCCTTATCCCATACAAAGGATTTAGTAGACACAGGCCAACTTTTATCCATTACTTTACTTAAAGTTTTATTAGCATTGTAATCCATGGCAATATCAACTTCACCATCTTGATATAAGCTATCTAATTGAGCAGAATCTGTAGGGTAAACCTCTCCCTTTTTCCATAAATATGGCTCAACCTCTTTAAGATATTCTAATGCAGGTGCCATAGCTTCTTTAACTTCATCATAATCTGCTGGTAAGTCCTTTAATTTATCATATCCTATAATATCATAAAGTACTGTTCTAATAAAGGCTGAACCAGTAAAATCACTAGCCTGAGGATATGTAAATCTACCAGGATTCTTTGTTACATACTCTTTTAACTTTTCTGCATTAGTTGGTGGTATATTTATCTTATCACTATCATAATTTAATACAAATTGAGCTGTTCCCCAAGGCGCTTCATACCCTTCTGTAGAATACCCAAAATCCTTATTTGCAGCATCACCTTGTAAGTTTATATACCCTTGTGCATTTTCTAATTTATCTAAAAAAGGTCCATATAGAAGCTCATTTTCTTTAGCATAATGAAAATTTTCACCATTTATCCATATAATATCAATGTTCCCTTTCTCTGTAGAACTTTTTTCATTAGTAAGCTTCAGTAAAATTTCATCAATATTCATAGGAATACGATTTAAAGTAATATTATAGTTCTCTTTTACATAAGCTGCTAATTCCTTATCAATCCAAGTGTTAACTCTTTCATCTCCACCCCATCCATATAAGTTTACCACTTTATTTTTATCATTTTTCTTACCACAGGCTACAAGTCCAAAAACAAGTATTATGGAAAGAATTATCAAAAGTATTGATTTTAATTTCTTATTTTTCATTGTTACCTCCTAATACTTTAATTGCCATATATAGTCTTTGTACTGCTGTATATAAAATTAACACGGCATAAATAAATGCTAATATTTTCATATGAGAATAAAAGATTATCATAAATGTAAACATTATAAACCCTTCAGTTCTTTCCATTAATCCAGCTTGATAATGAAAACTTTTAATACCTGTATTTTCTAAGAGCATTCCACTAGTCAAAAATACCGTCATAGATAAAATTATAGTGCAAGCTAATATCATTAAGGTAAAGGTTGCCTCATTACATACTATAGCAAAGGATATTATATATGAAATTTCAACTAATCTATCAAGCCATATATCTAATAATGTACCTACCTCTGAAACCTTACCGCTTTGTCTTGCCATAGAACCATCTACAGCATCTAAAAATCCAGAAATCCATAATAAAATTATTGACAAAATAAACTTACCAAAGGAAAATGAAACAGCTCCTACAATTCCAACAATAGCAGCAATAATAGTTATATGTGTTGGCATGAAACTGATTTCAAGAAAACTTCTTCCGATTTTATCAAATATTCTATCAAAATATTTTCTTCCCCTTGTATCTAACATTATCAATCTTACCTCTTACTCTTCCTTACACAATTATACCTATTCTTCCAAGACCCATTAGCCTTTGTTTCCCATAATAATTCTAAAATATGATATGCTTCAAAACTATTTTTTCTAAAAGTATCTACACAAGAACTGCAGTATGTCACTATTTCTTTGGATGGTGCTTGATTTGCACGAATTTCAAATAGCTTTTGACCCTTTTCTGGGTATAAAGTCATAATCATATCTTTCTTCCCACAACAAATTGTTCTATCCCTATTATTAGGGAACTCTAATATATCTACTCCTAGTTTATTTAATATATTTCTTGCAGCAACAGCATTCTCTAAATAACCTCTTATTGGACAAGGATCATGTAAGGATAATTTTCTTCCTTTATATATATTATATTTATTTTTTGGGATTATCTCATCTAAAACTGTCCATGCTGATATTATTTCACAATTGCTATTTTCAACCAAAGTATTTTGGCAATTAGGACATAAAGTATAAATTTTCTTTACTCCATTTTTCTCAAAAGCCTTATTCAAAAACTGTTTTCTTTTCTCATAAGGTTTTCCCCCATCTATATGAAGTGATGGTTTTCCACAGCACATAGTACTTAATTTTAAATCAGGTAGCTGTGTTTTTAAAAGTTCATAGGTTTTCATCACTATCTCTTCTCCCATAGATAAAATAGCACACCCCGGCCAGAATACATTTTCTCCTGGTGAAAGCTCAATAAATAGTGAACTAAAACTAAGAAGTTGATGAGTTTTTATGCTTATTTTCCCATTAACCATCTTCTTATAACACTACCTTTCTAAGCATAAAAATAAGAGGTACTATTGACCCCTATTTCATATCCTTTTATTTCAACAAAAAAAGTATAGCTTTAATAATAATTATTGTCAATAAGTATAGCTATGTCTAATACACTTATTACTTTCAATTTAATTTTCCTATTTGATTTTAATGTATCCTTTATATATAATAACTCTGGTAATAGAAACCAATATAATAGATATATTAATTTACTTACGGAGGGATATGAAATGAAAAAGAAACTTACTCTTCTACTTGCTCTTTGCTTAATTATCTCAACTATACTTATGGGATGTAGTAAATCAAAGGACACTTCAAAAGAAGGCGAAGAAAAACAATATCAATATTATACAGCTGAACAATTAAAAACTGCTATTGAAAATAAAGATGATATTTATTTAATAGATATACAGCCAAAAGAAGATTACGATGCACATCATATTGTTGGTACTGTTCCAACTTATGCTTATCCAGCAGATACTGATGATTTAAGATCTAAAATAGATGTTACCTTAGATGAAATTAATAAAACAGATAAGCCAATAATAGTTGTTTGCCCAGGTGGTGGCGGTGGTGCTAAAAACACTATTGATTACTTAACAACTAAAAGTGTGGATTCAAAGAGAATGTTTATATTAGAAAAAGGCCAAAAAGGTTGGCCATATGATGAATTATTAGAAAAATAATTTTTATTATAAAATGCAGAGTGAATTTTAACTCTGCATTTTATTTTTTACTTTTCTTTTGTCTCTCATTATATATCTGTTTAAACATAAATACTAATACAGTTATTGCAAAAAGTATTAATAACGCTGTAAGAATCATTTGAGCTCCACCAGTTAACATACCACCTATATAGGAATAAACAACAGTTGCTGGTAATTGTCCAATCCCTGTAGCCACTATAAATTCTAAAAATCCCATAGATGTTAGTCCTGCTGCATAGGATATAAAGTCAAAGGATACAAAAGGTAATAATCTACATACTAAAATTGTATGTTTACCATACTTTTCAAAGAACCCGTCCACACTTGCCATTGCATATTTACTAGTAAGTTTTTCAACAGCATCTCGTCCAAGAATTCTTCCAATATAAAAACATAAAGCTGCTCCTGTCATAGAACTAATCCATGATAATAGAGCTCCCTGCCACCATCCAAAAATAGCAGCATTGGCAAAGGTTATTAGAAATGCCGGCAAGGGTGCTGCCACTGATTGAAACACCATTAGTAAAAATGAAACTAATACTGCATATATTCCAAAGGATCTTATATATCCAGCCACAGACTCAATACTCATAGAGCTGAATAACATAAAGATACCATTTACTTTTGAATTGAAAGTTGGTATGAAAAAATATGATAAACCTAGTGATACTATAATAATTAATATTAAAATTTTTCCTAAATTTCTTTTTTTGTGTGTCAATTCCTTTTCCATAACATACTCCTTACTTTAACTATGTATATTTATCCATAGAAAATCATATTTACTTATTATCTTTTTTGTATCATATATAATATCCAAGCTATTCAGTAATTTGTATTATTTCTTGTATTAGATATAATGTTTTTCTATTGTAATAAAGTATTCTTTGATATAAAAGAATACTTTATTTTATGATATTAACTTTATGATATTAGTTTTCAACTTCCTCTACTGCACACCATCTATAGTATGATTCATCATAATTTAGAGAATTTTCAAATCCACACATTTCAAGAATTAACTGCATATATGCAGAACGAATACCTGCTGTGCAATAGGTTACTATCTTATCACTTTTTGACAATCCTGATGTTTCAAATATTTTTGTTAAATCATCATTTGACTTTAAATTTCCTTCTTCATTAAATAAATCTGTGTATTTAATGTGTATTGCCCCTGGTAAATGACCACCTTTCGCCTCACCATACAAGGTCTTTCCTTCATACTCTTCATCAGCACGAACATCTACCACCTTTACATTTTCATATTCTTTTTTCAAAGCATCAGTGTTAATTAAATGAGTATCATCAATAGCCTCAATTTTTACATCTGCTAGCTCCGGTGTAGCAATCTCCTTTACTACTGGTAACCCTGCTAATACCATAGCATCATATCCACCGTCAACCATTTTTACATTATCATAGCCTGCTGCTACAAGCTCCCACAAAATTCTTCCGTCATCGCCCCATCCATTTTTAGCCGTTGCAAAAATAATAATCTCTTTACCTTTATCAACACCAAGGTTACTTAGCTTTTTACTTAACGCTTCTGGTTCTAGAATAGTACCCCACATCTCATCTCCAGCTTTGCTATCTTCAACTTTAGCAATAGACTGCCATGCCATAGCCATTGCTCCTTGAATAGTTCCTTTTTTTGCAGTTTCTTCACCCCTTGCATCAATGAGAAGTAGATTTTCTTTTTCTAAACTTTCTTTTACATATGAAACATCTACTATGTACTTACCTTTAAAACTAACCTTTTCTTCAACCTGAGCTCCTTTTGAAGAATTTGTTTCTGGTTTTACTTCTTCTTTTTTACCACAACCAACCAAGGAAATAGTAGCAGTTAACATTAAGCTCATAGCTAATAATAATGCCTTTTTTCTCATATTAATTCCCCCCATATAGTTTTACTATTTCATATACCTACATAAATATAGCAAAGGCACTATTTATAGTCAAAATTTATTTAATATACTTATAGTTTTCTTATTTTCTATTTGAAATATCTATAGATTAAATACATTATAAAAATAAAAAAACAAGATTCAACATCAATCTAAAGCTAAATCTTGCCTCTTATTTTTATTTTAATCTTGCCACTAAGAACATAGTTTTCATTCCCATAGCTGTAAACTTGCTTTCATACTCTGTAACTACATTATCTTCAAATCCACTATTATGTAAATCATAGGTTATAAATTCTAAAGAAAATCCTGCTTCTTTAAAGTATTCTTGAGAATCATTGAATAAATCTACATCATCGGTTTTAAACCATATCTCTCCATCTGATTTTAAAAACTTTTTATATGATTGTAAAAATTTCGTATATGTAAGTCTTCTCTTGTTATGACTTTTTTTTGGCCAAGGATTACAGAAGTTTATATATATTCTATCTATCTCATCTTTACCAAATACGTTGTCTATAAGCATTATATTAAGAACTATAAGTCTTGCATTTATATCCTTTGCTCTTTCTATTCCTTCAAATGGTGCCATAACTTTCCTTAATGCATATACTACAACCTCATCTTTTAAATCTATTCCTATATAGTTTACATTTCTATCTTTAATTGCACGTTGACTAATATGTCCTCCCATACCACAACCTAACTCTAAATGAATAGGATTATTATTTTCAAATTCGTCTCTCCATTTTCCACAATAACCATATTTATCATATATTACAATATCACTAGCTTCTAATTCTGGTCTTGCCCAATGCTTTTTTCTAAGTCTCATAAATTTCTCTCCTCGATATTAGTTTATTAATTTATATTATATATTTATTTTGTCTGTATAAACTCTATAAAAATAAATATGTAGCTATAGCTGCAAAAATATCATATATATGCTGGCCTGGTATTCCAACTACATAATCTAAAATTGAAAATCCACCTATAATAGGTAGAACTAATATAATAAATATTAACATGTTATTTTTATACATTATTGTTTGAAATCTTTCAGATTTATCTCCTAATATATCTACTATTATGCTAAACCCATCAAAACCTGGTATAGGTAATAAATTTAATATAAACCAAGAACAATTTATTAGAGCTGTTTGTCGGATAATTAAATATATTATAAACTTAATATCACTATTTCCTGGTATAAACTTGACACATAAAGCTAGAGCTATTGTAGCTATAAATCCTATAGCCAAAGTAGTTAGAAGTCCTCCAAGTCTTATTTTTAAATCATCTTTATAATAATCTTTTAAATTCGATTTATTAATTTCTACAGGTTTTATCCATCCAAAACCTATTATAAGCATAAATATAAACCCAAATACACTGATGTGCTTCAAAGGATTTAAAGTATTTCTCCCATACTCTTTTGGGGTATCATCACCAAGTTTTATAGCAATTTTAGATTGAATGTATCCCTTGAATGTAAATGCAACTAAAATTGCTGGTATAACTAAGATCCTTCCCAATAAATAATTGTTGTTCATCCTTTTCACTCCTTCTGCAATACTCCTAGTATATCATATTTTTATCAATCTTTTTTAATTCTTTTATTAATATAAAATTTTTATTATTTGTTGAACTACTTAATTTAATAAAAAATATTTGTATTATATCTTTACTATAGACTTAATTACACTATTAAAATACAAAAATAGCTGAAACCCGCATGGATAAAACAACTAGTTAACTATTTATATATTTATATAGTTCCATATGTAACATTTTAAACAGGTGCAATTTTAGCTATACTCACTCCATGTATTAATCACTTTTCTTAAATAATATATTGGAGCATTTGTAACATTTATCATTCTAATTAACTACAGAGCCAAAAAAGAACCAATAAATATTATAAAATACTTATCGATTCTTTACTATTATATAAATACTATAAAAATTATTATATCCTAATAAATTTGTGATTTATACTACAAACGTTGAGCAGCTTCAAAGGATAGTGGTGATCTTTCACATTCATCATATTTCAAAGTTACTTGGTAACACAATTTACTACCTTTCATTCTTTCAGATGCATAACATAACCCATTAGATCTAGAATCCATAAACGGGTGATCTATTTGGTCTGGATCTCCAATAAGTATAAGTTTTGTTCCAATACCTACCCTAGTTGTAATCGCCTTTACTTGCTTTGGAGAGAGATTTTGAGCCTCATCAATAATTACCCACTGTCTTATTATTGATCTGCCTCTTAAATATGCTATGGCTTCAGTGGTTATAATCCTTCTATCAAATAATTCATTTACCTTATCTTGTAACTCTTTTTCATTTTTATATCTTTCTTTTTCATCTGAATCTACTAGAACTTCTAAATTATCAAAAATAGGTCTCATAAATGGGGATATTTTTTGCTCTTCAGTACCTGGTAAAAAACCTATTTCTTCATCCATAGTTACATTAGGTCTACATACTAATATCTTTCTATATTCACCAGTTTCTTCTTCTATGATTTTCTGTAATCCTACTGCTAAAGAAAATAATGTTTTGGCTGTTCCTGCTGGACCCTTTACTATACTTAAAGGAGCCATATTAGATGATGTAAATAGACACTCTAGCATAAATCTTTGTCCTACATTTCTAGCACTTAATCCAAGGGGTTTGCTATCCTTATAATGCAAATGCACTATATTTTCTCCATCAAATCTGCCTAAGGCACTTTGTTTTTTATTTTCTAAGGAATGCATAACTAAAAATTGATTTGTATAAAGGGTAGGAGTATAATACTCATCATTTTCTTCTTGATAACATACTACATCATTTTTAGATATAACCTTTTTTGAATAGAATTCTGAAAGCTTATCTTGTGAAACATAGACTTCAATTCTACCAGTATACTGCTCATCTCCAGCTGGAACTACCTTCTCGTAAAAATCTTCGCTTTTTACATTAACAATATCTGCTTTTATTCTTTCAAAGGTATCCTTTGTAATTAATATAACATCTTCTCCAGCATCTTTTAATGCCTTACATACTTGTAATATCCTGTTATCAGCTTTATTTCTATCCCNNCCCAAAACTTTGGTACTTCTGCATTTAAGCAATTAGTCTCTATTCTTAATTTACCACCACCAGGAAGAGGTACTCCTTCATTCAAATTTCCTAACTTTCTTAATCCATCTATAATTCTCGATGCCTGTCTAGCATTTAACCCAAGGTCAGTTTTATTTTTTTTAAAATCATCCAGCTCCTCTAATACCACCTCTGGTATTACTACATCATTATTACCAAAAGATAATAATGCTCCTGATGAATATAATATAACGTTAGTATCTAACACATATGTTTTTTTCAAGTCATTCTCCTCCTCTCTTATACTATAATATATGAGTGACTTCTTATTAATTGAATTAATTTTTTAAATTTATATAAATATTTTATTGTAATTGCTATAATATATTATATAATATAGCTATATTATATAATAATCATTATCCATTCTTTCCCTTTGACAATGGATAATATTTATTATATAATATCTATAACAAATAACTATAGAGGTGATTCAATGGATATTAATTTTACCCAAGTTTTCAAAGAAAAAAAACTGAAACTTACACCTCAGCGTATAGCCGTATACAATTACTTGAAATCAACAAAAGAACATCCATCAGCTGAAACAATTCATAAAGCTTTAAAANNAGCGTATCCAACCATGAGTTTAGCAACAGTTTATAAAACGCTAAAGGTTTTAGTAGACGTTAATTTAATTCAAGAAATTAATGTTGGAGAAGGCAACTTTAGATATGATGGTTTTGCTGATCCACATCCTCATATACATTGTATAAAATGCTCTAGGGTAGATGATTTAGAAGGTGTTAACTTTGATTTTCTAAATTCTAGTGTAAAAGATAATACAGATTATGAGATTATTTCTAATAAAGTATATTTTTATGGACTATGCCCTATGTGCAAGAAATCAAAATAAGAGATTAGATCATCTAATCTCTTTTTTATTTGTCTGATTTTTAATAATTATTATCTCTCTTTACACATATAATTTATAGAGGGGTGATTATAGTGTATAAGAAAAATAATTTGTATACTAAATTATTTAATATATTCTTATTTGTATTAGCTACTTTATGTTTTTTTAAACTATTTTTTGAAGAAGATAACTTAAAAGAGAAAAATGTATTCAACTTATCTGAAGAAAATATTGTAATTAATGAAGATTTAAATAATGATAATAAAAAAGATTCCATACTTATTAAAAAATCCAACTCCGACTTATTAGCTCAGGTAAATTTAAATAGTAATGAAACCTATAGTTTAAACTATGATA
>NZ_DHYX01000035.1:40761-51751 GCF_002414285.1 Clostridium sp. UBA5119
AGACCCTTGGAGAATACTGCACGTATTGGCCTGTAAGGGTATCTACCTTAGATATTTCTAGAGATAATTCTAAAGAAATATTTATTCAAAGCTCTTTTCATAATAAAGCTGTTCAACATATTTTTTCTTGGAATGGTAATGGATATGATGACATATTTTGTTCTACCAATAATTTATTAGGATTTATAGATAGTGCTAATAGTAGAACTCCTAAAATTGTATCAGGTAATTTTCAAGATAATAATATTAATTTAAATGGATATTTATATAATAAAGGCTCCCTTAAAGAATTTGATAATAATCTGACTACATCTTTACCAGGCAAAGATACTATAACTAACTTTATATGCCTAATAGAAAGTTTGCCTGACCCTTACTTGTCTGTTCCCAACTATTTTTATTCTCAAATAAGTGGTTCAGATTTAGAGAGTATTTTTAGGCTTGCTAATGGATCAAATTATTATAAATTTCAAGATGGTTATTTTACAGATTTAGCTTGGGATAATACAGGAAATATAACCTGTGAAAATTGGATATTAAACTTTAGAGTAATAAGCACATCCGATAGTAAAAAAGTAAGTAATCTAACTATAAATTTAATGATAAATAAATATAATGATAATGATTTTCCATTTAAAATTACCTCTGTTAATATATATTAAGCTATTTTACCTTTTTAATTTTCTCCTCCCATTATTGGAATTATTATATTCAAAAAATAAAAATGGGACCTAACGGTCCCAGGGGGATGGGGGGGCCTCTAAAATTACTTCTAGAGGTTTATGGAGATTTTAACTTCCATTACATTTTTATTATTGACTAAATTATATTTTATATACATCTTTTTTAAATATTTTAGTCTTTTTCTAAATTATTATATTCAAAAATTTTTTGTAATAATTTAATCTTATTTGGATCAATGAGTCTAATTAATATATTTATAATCTTATTGTACTCTTCCTCCGTTAACCCTTTTTCATCTCTAAATATGTTCTCTTCAATTATATCTGCTTCATCTACTGTAGTAATATTTTCTTCTGAAAACTCATCACTTTTTATAATGTCATTTATGTCTAAATTATTTAAATCTACATTGGAAAAATCTATTCGTGAAAACTCCAAGTTATTCATGTTATTCAATATGGCATTAAAGTCAAGATTAGCTAATATTTCATCTACTGATTCTTTATCTTTTTTTTTTATCTCTGTATACTCTTCAACATTTTCATTATTGACATTATTACCATCACTATAATTATTAGAATTCATATTCTGTAGCAATGTTTTTAATTGTTCTATATCCTCTGGTTTAATCTGAGATAAAATTTGTTCTATAGAACTATAATTATTTACTGAATTATTACCATTGTTTACATTATTAGAAGGTGCTTGCGTATTACCTCCCCCTAATAAAGAAGATATCATGCTAATTAAATCACCACTATCCCCTGTGTTACCTCCGCCTATGCCTAAATTGCTAAGCAAGTCTAGAATACCATTAAAGTTTCCGCCCATGCCTCCTAATATGCTAGCCAAAGGATTATTTCCTACCATATTATTCATAGGATTCATCATACCCATAGGATTCATTTCCATGGGATTATTCATTCCCATTGGGTTGTTCATTCCACCTGGATTATTCATTCCCATTTGGTTGTTCATTCCCATTGGGTTGTTCATTCCACCTGGATTATTCATTCCCATTGCACCTAAGTTAGTAGCCATATTCATTGCATTCATGCCCATATTATTATTCATTGGATTATTACCATTATATCCTCCAAAGTATCCATTATTATTTTGCTCTTGCACATAGTTTTCTTCTCTATCTCTTTTTCTATGCTTATGCTTTCCCATCTACTCACCTCTTTACTTATTATAAAATTTTAAAAAAGCAATCCATGAATAACATGGACTGCTAATTTTCTTACTTTTCTAGAAACCCCCCTATACTGGGCCATGGTTTACATCATTCTTTATCCATTGTTATTTCTACTTTTATAAGCAGTCCTTACTTTTGTTTAAACATCTTATAGTTTAGCAACATTTACAGCAGCATTGTTTTCTGCAGCAACATCCACTATTAAAGTTATTATGGCCAAATCCAGCATTTCCTCTATTAAATCCAAATCCACCGGAGCAACATAACCAATATAAGAATATTAAAGTTAATGCATTTCTAGCACTTGAATTACATTCTGTGTCTAGCAAACACTGATTTTTTAGAATTACGATTAATAGTAGAATTGTACATGGTTGAAAGCCACAACCTGAATTTCCTATATTTCCGCATCCACACATCATAAATTCCTCCTTCTTGTGAAGTGTACTTTCTAATTATCATAGATTAATCACTTAATAACTTTTGTTAGTTTTTAATGTTTAATGTGCTATGCACAACAAACTTTTATTCTTTTACATTTGCATTTTTTTTCTTTGCATTTACACTTGCAGCATTTACATTTGCATTGACATCCACATCCACATCTACATGAGCATTGGTTTCCACACATTGATCCATAGTTACAGTTTCCTAACATATTATTACTTCCACATCCACCATTGAATCCACATAACCAATATAAGAAAAGTAATGTTAATGCATTTTTAGACTTTGATGAACCATCTAATAATCCTTGATTTGCAAGAATAACTATTATTAAAAGAATAGTACATGCTTGTGAGTTACATCTATTATTTGAATATCCACACATTTATTCATTCCTCCAATCTTTATTTATCGTTTTCTTATCTATAGGCTTCTTGTATACTTTATTCTTTAGCATGGTTTACATACTTGTTGAGGTGTTCTTCTTATAAGAAAAATAGCTATTATAAGAATTATTTGACATATATTGCATCCACCAAAACCACCAAAGCCACCAAAACCACTATTGCCACCACATTGATTTTGATTACAGCATGGGCTACAACATGGGTTACATGAAGCAGTTTCTATAATATAATGCTTTTGTTTTTTACAATCTTTTCTTACTCCGCCACAGCAGCAGCAATATTCTTTGCATTTGCAACAGCACGGTTCACAGCAACAGCATGAGCAATCACAAGGGTCACAACAGCAAGGATCGCAACAGCAATTATTTCCACCGCATCCACAGTTTCCGCCGAATCCACCGAATCCACCGAATCCACAGTTTCCTCCGAATCCACCGCGTCCACAGTTTCCACCGAATCCACCTCTACAGAAAATTAGTATTAATATTATCCAAATTAGTATTTTTCCACTTCCAAATCCAAAGCTTTGAGAAGGGTTTCCATCTGTACAGTTTCCGCCAAACATCTGATATAGATTTGAATAGTCACTCATAGTTTTTATCCTCCTATTATATTTACATTTTTATATCATCATTTGTATAATACACTATATGATTTTGCTTAAGTTTTGACACTGATAATTATATTTTTGAAGTTTTTTATATATTTAATCTATAGTATTTTTAGTGTGTTTTTCCTAAGCCTCTTTACTACAATATATGTTTTTCCATAAAATCGGTGATAAAAAAGTCATCTCATAATTTTNNAAAATTATGAGATGACTTTTTATTATCTTATTACTATAAAATTATCTTGCTTAGAAGTAATATAACAGTAGAAACTCCATTAACAAATAAGTGGGTAAATACTGAATACCAAAACCCTTCCTTTTCAATTAGATAGCAGTTAAAAAAACTTACTACAAATAACGAAGCAAAAGCACTAATACTAAAGTGAATAGATGCAAATAATATACTAACAATAGATGCAGATATTATAAATCCAAACTCACCCTTAAGTCTACTTCTTAAAAACTTACCATAAAATAAGTACCTAAAAACGAATTCTTCAACCACTGGTGCAAAAATAACTGTAAAAGGGATGGTTATTATAAAAGAAACTAAATCATAATTATTTAGCATAGTTATAACTTGTTGTTGTTCAATAGGTATCTTTAATAATAATAGTAATCAAAACCAAAATAAACCACACATTATTATAAATCCATAAACTAATAACACATATATCAATGCTTTACCTATTCTAAAGTCACCTAAAGAAAACCTATATTTTATATAATCATCATTCTTACATTTTGAACTAAACCAATTAGCTAAAATAAAAATTATTAAAACAAAAGGTAATATATTATTGTAAAGTTCCGGTAATAAGAAATACAATGATATATATGCTATAATCACCATAATTTTAATTAGCTTAGAATTTCTTTTTATTTTCACTGTTCTTAGATAAAATACTAGTGGTAAAATATAAAGCATAAATATAATAAATAAATTTCCTAATATCTTCAAATAAACACCCCTCTTTAATTACATATATACTTATACGTTTAAAAGTAAATCAATATTATTATATCATAAATAAAGGGTCATTGATTTCTCTAATCAATAACCCTTTATTTTATTCAATTCCTAAGTCTTTAAATATTTCCTCAAGTAATTCTTCTTTTCCTTCCTTTTTTAAAGAAGAGAAGAACAATAATTTATCTTCTTTTCCAAGCTTTAATGTTTCTTTTATTACCTTAGCACTCCTCTGTAATTCACTTTTAGTTAACTTATCTTTTTTAGTTGCTACAACTATAACTTCATAACCATAATGCTTAATCCACTCATACATCATTATATCATCACCAGTTGGTTTATGCCTACAGTCCACTAAAATAACTACTTTTTTCAATTCTGGCCTATTTATTAAATATTGTTCCATCATTTTTCCCCAAGTAGCCTTCTCGCTTTTTGACACTTTAGCATATCCATATCCAGGTAAATCTACAAAGTATAGCTTATTATTTATAGTAAAGAAATTTATAAGTCTTGTTTTGCCAGGTGTACCACTTACCTTAACTAACTTTCTTCTATTTGTTAAAGTATTAATAAGTGAAGACTTTCCTACATTAGATCTACCAACAAAGGCAACTTCACACATTCCATCTTCTGGATATTGGGTGGGCTTTACCGCCGAAGTTTTAAATTCTGCTTGTTTAATTTCCATTTTTATCTTCTCCAACTAGTGCATTCTTCAATACATCTTCAATTTTTTCTACTGGTATAAATTTTATTTTATTTTTTATAACTTTTGGTATATCCTTTAAATCTTTTTCATTAGTTTTAGGGATAATTATAGTTNNTATTCCCATTCTGTAAGCGGCCAGACTTTTTTCTTTAAGTCCCCCTATAGGTAATACTCTACCAGTTAAAGTAACTTCTCCTGTCATAGCTACTGAATATTTTATTTTTCTGTTGCTTAAAGCAGAAACCATAGCTGTAACCATAGTAACTCCAGCGGATGGACCATCCTTTGGAATAGCTCCTTCCGGTATATGAATGTGTATATCTTTATTTTTATAAAATTCTTTATCTATATCATACATGTCACAATGAGCCCTTACATAACTGTAACCGGCCTTAGCTGATTCCTTCATTACATCTCCTAATTGACCTGTAAGTTGAAGTTTACCATCACCTTCCATTACTGCTACTTCTACGGGAAGTGTATCACCACCATATCCAGTCCAGGCAAGACCTGTGACTACTCCAATCTTATCTTCTTTATCTAAATCATCATAGCTATATAATTCAGAACCTAGATACTTCTTAACAGTTAAAGAATTTATAGTTATTTTTTTCTTATTACTTTCCATTATTTCGGTTATAGATTTTCTTATTACTGAAGCTATCTTTCTTTCTAGATTTCTAACTCCTGATTCTCTTGTATATCTATCTATTATAGTTCTTAAAGCACTTTCATTAACTATAATCTGACCATCTTCCACAGAATATTCCTTCATAACTTTAGGTACTAAATATTTCTTTGCTATTTCATATTTTTCTTCTGTAGTATAGCCCGAAACATCTATTACTTCCATTCTATCTAATAGTGGTCTAGATATAGTATCTAAAGTATTTGCTGTAGTTATAAATAATACTTTTGACAAATCAAACTCTACATCTATATAATGATCCCTAAAGGTCTTATTCTGTTCTGAATCTAGCACCTCAAGAAGAGCATCTTCTACGTTTCCTTTATAATCCTTTGATACTTTATCTATTTCATCTAAAAGGCATACTGGATTTTTGTAACCAACTTCCTTTAATGCAGATACAATTCGTCCTGGAATTGCTCCTACATAAGTTTTTCTGTGGCCTCGAATTTCAGCCTCATCTTTTACTCCACCTAAACTCATTCTTACAAATTTTCGTCCTAGTGAATTAGCCACTGATTTTGCAATAGATGTTTTACCAACCCCTGGAGGTCCAACTAAGCATACTATAGGTGACTTTAATGATTTACTCATTTTTCTAACTGCTAAATATTCTATAATTCTTTCTTTTACATCTTCTAGTCCGTAATGCTCCTCATCTAAAACTTTTCTAGCATTAGTTAAGTCTAAATTATCTTTTGTTAGCTTATTCCACGGCATACCTAAAATAGTATCTAAATAAGTTTTTATAACTGATCCCTCTTGGGATGAAGGCCCAATATTTTTAAGTCTATTGATTTCAAATTCGATCTTAGTTTTAACATCTTTAGGTAATTTAATTTGCCCTAATTTTTTTTCATAATTAGTTATTTCTTTTCCAAACTCATCTTCTTCTCCTAACTCTTCTTGAATTACCTTAAGTTGCTCTCTAAGATAGTACTCCTTTTGAGATGCACTTACTCTAGCTTTAACCTTATTACTTATAAGCTTCTCTACTTTTACAACTTCAATCTCTTTTTTTAGAATAACTAATAATTTTTCCATTCTTTCTTTAATTGAAATAATTTCTAATAACTCTTGCTTTACATCAGCCTTTACCGGTAGAAATGCACTTATTACATCACAGTATACACTATTATCTTCTTCTGCTTCTAATTCCACTATTAAATCTTTAAATTCTTCACCAGCTAATTCTAAATAATTAATAAACATATCATTTAGTGAGTTTTTATATCCTTCAGATTCTGTTTTATCTTCTATATCCAACTCTTCAACAGCTTCAACTTCTGCACTTATACAATCATCTTCATCTAAATATTTTACAAGTTTAGCCCTATATTCTCCCTCTACTAATACTCGCAAGTGATTCCCTGGCAACTTCATAAATTGCTTTATTGTGCATACACATCCGACATTATATATATCTTTTTCAGTTGGATTTTCAGTAGTTGCTTCTCTTTGACTTATTATAAATATCTTCTGATCTTCATCCATGGCTCTATTAATTGCTTCTATAGATTTCTTTCTTCCTATATCAAAGTTTAAAGCCATATGTGGAAAAATACTTAATCCCCTAAGGGGAATTAATGGAAGTTTCATTATTTGATTTTCCATAACATCTCCTCATTTCTATCTAATCTATTATTTAATCTTACTTAATTTCACATTATAAAATCTTACCTAGTTTGCTCAAACTAATAATTCAACCTAAAGTATTTATACAGGAATCTTTCAGGGCAGTGCAGTGTTTTCTTTTTTATTGTAAAATACAACTTATAAAAGAAAATCCTACTTTAACAAAACATCTAAATGATATGTCGTTATTGTATTAATTATAATTAGACTAGTATATTATACCTATAAAAATATAATTTTTCAATTAAATAATCCCTATAAAAGTTTTATCCATTGAACTTCTATAGGGATTATATTTAGGCATCTAATTGAGGTAACATATTCAATTCAAACCCTTGCTCTTTTTTTTCTACACTTATGTGAAGAATTTGATCTTTTATTATTGCTTCATCTATTACTTCCTTTATAGTATTTACCGGTATTACTTTTATATCTTTATAATCTTTATATACCTCTTGCCAATTTTCTTTTGGAATTAAAACCTTTGTTGCACCTGCTTTTATAGCACCAGTAATCTTAGCTGTAACACCACCAACTGGCTTTACTTCACCATGAATAGATATTTCTCCTGTCATAGCTGTATTATTATCTACACTCCTACCTGTTATTGCACTATAGATTGCAGTAGTCATACTTATTCCAGCAGAAGGACCATCTACAGGTATTCCCCCTGGAAAATTAACATGTATATCGTATTTTTTTGTATCTATGTTGTATATTCTCTCCAACACTGTAATTACATTATCAATAGAATTTCTTGCTGTACTTTTTCGTTTTAATTTTCTGCCCTTATCTCCTAATTCCTCTTCCTCAACAATACCTGTTATTTTTACTATTCCTTCTCTTTCTCTTGCCTTAGTTGCTGTTGCCTCTATTTCCATTACAGATCCAACATTTGAACCATATACCGCAAGGCCATTTACATAACCAACCTTTGGTTTCGCACATATTTTTTTATTAGGCTTTGGTGAGTATTGACCGTTCTCAATAACCCATTGTATTTCATTTATACTAACAGTATTTCTATTTTCATTAATTACAATTCCACAGGCTAATTGAACCAAATTTACAGCATCACGACCATTATTAGCAAACATTCCAACTAATTTTGCTGCTTCTTCTTCTATTGATATTCCAATTTTTTCTGCCGCATTTTTTGCAATTATCTCTATTTCATCCCCATCTAGGGCTCTAAAAAATATTTCTACACATCTAGATCTGATAGCTGGAACTATTTCTTCTGGACTTCTAGTTGTTGCACCTATTAATCTAAAGTCAGCAGGAAGTCCTTCTTCAAATATCTCTTTAATATAAGATGGCATATTAGGATCTTCACTATTATAATATGCACTATCCAAAAATACTTTTCTATCTTCTAAAACTTTCAATAACTTATTCATTTCTATAGGATGTAATTCACCTATTTCATCAATAAATAGAACTCCTCCATGTGCTTTTGTAACTGCTCCAGGTTTTGGTTGAGGTACCCCTATAACACCTAATGGACCCGCCCCCTGATATATTGGATCATGAACTGATCCTATTAATGGATCCGCTATTCCTCTTTCATCAAATCTTATAGTTGTAGCATCAATTTCTACAAAAGAAGAAGTTGCCTTAAATGGTGAAGCTGGAATTAGTTTTGCCTCTTCTAATACCAGTCTTGCTGCTGCTGTTTTTCCTATTCCCGGAGGTCCATATATTATAACATGTTGAGGATTAGGACCACATATGGCTGCTTTTAAAGCCTTAATCCCCTTTTCTTGACCAATTATATCTTCAAAATTTCTAGGTCTACTCTTTTCTGTTAAAGGCTCGGTCAAACATATACTTTTTAACTTTCTCAGCTTTTCAATTTCTTTAGTGTTCTCCCTATTAATTGTAATCTTAGATGATTTTTGTCCCTTTAATGCATTAAAGAAGTAAATTCCCATTACTATTGTAACTAATAGTTGTATTAGCATAATTAAAATCGCTACTGGTTCCATATCAATATTAGCCTACTTTATAAGCAAACTAATCTTCCCTCCCTTTACTAATTATTTAAGTCACAATAGTATTATTCACAATATATTGGATTAATATTCTATAACAAGAAAAAACTGCTGAAATTCAGCAGTTTTTATATTATGCAAGTTCAGGTGTTCTCTTTACGCCCTTTTTACTATCTATTTTTAAAGGTTCTCTTTTTCCATTGTCTGCAATGATATATTCAGGAATCTTTGTATTTAAAGTTTCTTCATGAATTATAACCTTTTCTATTTCTTCACGTGAAGGAATCTCATACATTATTTCTTGCATTATATCTTCTATTATTGCTCTTAATCCCCTTGCTCCTGTGCTTCTCTTTATTGCTTCTTTAGCTATAGCTATAAGAGCATTTTCATCAAATTCAAGTCTAACATCATCAATTTCTAATAACTTTTGATACTGCTTCACTAATGCATTTTTAGGTTCACTTAATATTTTTACAAGAGCATCTTCATCTAAGTTATCTAAAGTTACTATTACAGGAATTCTTCCTACAAACTCTGGAATTAATCCAAACTTCAGTAAATCACCTGGCATTATTTGCTTAAATAATTCTCCTAAGTCTTGTTTTTCCTTAGACACCACTTCTGCACCAAATCCCATGGCTGATTTTTGAGTTCTCTTTGTTATAATTTTTTCTAATCCATCAAAAGCTCCACCACAAATAAATAATATATTAGATGTATTTATTTGGATAAACTCTTGATGTGGATGTTTTCTTCCTCCTTGTGGTGGTACAGAAGATACAGTTCCCTCAAGAATTTTAAGTAAAGCTTGCTGAACTCCTTCACCAGAAACATCTCTAGTTATAGATGGATTTTCAGACTTACGTGCAATCTTATCAATCTCATCGATATAGATAATGCCTCTTTCAGCTCTTTCTATATCATAATCAGAGTTTTGAATTAATTTTAATAATATATTTTCTACGTCCTCACCTACATATCCAGCTTCCGTAAGGGTTGTAGCATCTGCTATTGCAAAAGGTACATTTAACATTTTTGCTAGTGTTTGAGCTAATAAAGTTTTACCTGAACCTGTTGGTCCTAAAAGAAGTATATTACTTTTTTGTAGTTCTATATCATTATCCATAACATTAGAATTTATTCTTTTATAATGATTATACACTGCTACAGACAAAGCCTTTTTAGCATCATCTTGCCCTACTACATACTGATCTAAATACTTTCTAATTTCTTTAGGTTTAGGTAATGTGCCCATGTCAATTTGGACATCCTCTTCTCTTTCATCTACTATGATTTCAGAACAAAGCTCGATGCACTCATCGCAAATATATACACCTGGACCTGCAATAAGTCTTCTTACTTGCTCTTCACTTTTTCCACAAAAAGAACATTTAAATTTTTTCTTTTCTTCATTTCTTGGCATGTTGACACCCCTTTAAAGCTATTTCTTTTTAACAATTACTTCATCTACTAATCCATATTCCTTAGCTTCATCCGCGGACATAAAATAATCTCTTTCAACATCTTGTTTTATTTTATCTAAAGGCTTGCCTGTTCTTTCACTTAATATTTCATTAAGAGTTTCTTTTATCTTTAATATTCTTTTAGCATGAATATCAATGTCAGTTGCTTGACCTTTAAA
>NZ_DHYX01000035.1:51986-57862 GCF_002414285.1 Clostridium sp. UBA5119
AATTCTTTCTTTTAATAATCTAGAATATATATCATAAGATCGCTCGCCCTTACCCGTTTGCTCTACAACCATTGGTATATAACTCATAATTACAACCTCCTTACTATTGTAAATATATTAGAATATTTACTATTATATCCTCATTAAAATTATTTTAACCTATTTTATTTAAAATAATTGCCAGTATATACTGGCAATTATTAATTAACTTAAATAGTTTTGCTATTTTCCATTATCATGTTCTTAATTTTTTCATTTACTATTTGAGTTCCAAGGTATTCTCTTTGAACCTGAACTAATCTATCAACAGTTTCTTCCAATTTCTCAGTTTCACCATACTTGCTAGCAATCTCTGTAGCTTTTTCTCTTATCTCATCTTCTGATGCCTCAATTTTCTCAGCTTTAGCAATTTCACTTAATACTAATTCATTTTTAACATTTTTAGTTGCTATATCTTTCATTTGTTCTCTAAAGTCAGCTTCTGAAGTATTTGTAAACTTGAAGTAACTTTCTATATCTAAACCTTGATACTTTAATCTATTCTCTAAATCTTGTAGCATTCCATCTAATTCTCTATTTACCATAGCATCTGGAATTTCTACATTAGCATTAGCTACTACAGTTTCTATAACAGCCATTTCATATTCATTTATTGCTTTCAACTCGTTAGCTTTTACTAATTCTTCTCTTATATTATTTCTAAGTTCCTCTAAAGTTTCAAATTCAGAAACCTCACTAGCGAATTCATCAGTTATCTCCGGTAATTCTTTTTTCTTAACTGATTTAACTGTTACCTCAAATTTAGCTGGTTTTCCATTTAAATCTTCTTTTCCATATTGTTCTGGGAAATTAACGTTTACGTCTTTAGACTCTCCAGCTGTTAATCCAACTAATTGATCTTCAAAGTTATCAATAAAGCTACCTGAACCTATTTCTAATTCGTAATCTTTAGCTTCTCCACCTTCAAAAGCAACTTCATCTACATAACCTTTGAAGTCTATAACAGCTATATCACCTTTTTCAACAGCTCCCTCTTTAACTTCTACTCTTGTATTTTGAGCTTGTAATTCTTTTAATTTATTTTCTACATCCTCATCTGTAACTACTACTTCTTCTTTCTTTGCTTCTATTCCCTTATAAGCACCTAATTCAACTTCTGGTACTACTGGTACTGACGCAGTATATATAAATTCCTTGCCTTCACCAATTTGAACAATATCAATTGATGGATAATCTACTGGATTTATATTATTTTCTGCTAATACTTCTGGATAAGTAGTTTCATATATGTAGTTTATAGCATCCTCATATAATGCACCTTCACCATAGTATTGTTTAATTATATTCATTGGAGCCTTACCTTTTCTAAATCCAGGCACATTGAATTTTTTCGCATTTTTTCCATAAGATTTTTTAACAGCCTCTGCAAATTTATCTGCCCCTATTGTTACTTCAAATTTAACAACGTTTTTTTCTAGCTTCTCCATTTTAACGTTCATTATTTCTTCCTCCTAATATTCCCAACTCTGTATTTCTTAAAATTATAACATAAATTTAGTAAAGTAAATAGTACATTTCATTATTTAACTGTTAGTCAGATACATCATCATTCTCTAAATTTATGATAATAAATTAAATATTACCTAATAAATTATACAATAATACTATTATTATGTACAATACTTTTTACCATGATATATTTATTCAATTATTTTACCATTTTTATCCACAATTATTTCTTTATTGTCTAAAGATATAGTAAGACCCTTATCTGTTATTTGTCCCACTTCAAAAGTTTTTCCTTTTACATTATAATATCCCCTATGAGTATTACTCTCCATATTATATATCCACAAATACTTATCATCACTATTATTTATCCAAGGCAAGCTACTAGAATATGCAATATGTGTATTGTCAATAAATTGAGCACTTTCAACCCATTTATAAGAAGGATTATACTTTAATACGTTTTCCTTGTTAAATACTTCATTAGTAGTTGATACATACTGTTCATTGGTAATGTTTATTAGTTTCTCTTTACTATTTACAATATACATATCTTGAGCTTCTTTGTCTAAAATTAAAATCACTTCTTGAGATGGGGCTATACTACATTTAACTTGTGAATCTGAATCAATTGTGTTGATTTTCTTAACTTGATCTTTTTCTTCATAATTAATAGTAACTTTTTTTCCTGATTTAAGAACTATATCTGAATAGGTTTTAGTAGACTTTTCTTCTATAACACTTTCCTCTTCAGAATTTTCTTCAGTTTTATTCTTATTTTCTTCTGACTTATGGTTATTATCCTCTGTTCTTTCTTTAATGAAAAAATTTTTTATAGCCACTATTCCTTCTCTATTAGTAAAAACTAATCCAGTTATTCCAATAACCATTATTATAATCAAAAATATAATCATATATTTTATACGCCTCAGCTTTAACTGTCTGCGATAATCTTTACTAAACATACTTGGCTTTTTACTCACAGCTTTTACCTCCATAGTTAACTTTATTATTTCAATATACATTTTGATTAATAATTATATTCTTATAACTTATTATAACTCAACTTATTATAAATTAACATTTTTTTATACCAAATCAATTTAAATTTACAATTAATTTATTTAATTATATTAACCAGCTTTATTTTTTGTTTTATGTTTCCAATTATCATTACTGTATTACTTTAATATATCAAATTATGTTTTACAACAAATTAACTTCTCTCTGTTTCAAAATTTCATTTAAACTGTTATATTCATCTTTAAATTAACCTTTAATGAAAATTGTTAAATGTCTTCTTGCAATTATCTTTTTTACTAAATTATAGAAATTTAATCCTTTACTTGATTGAATTTTCTAAATTTTTAATCTTTTATCCCTATTAAAAAAACTATTGTTTTTCATCTGTTATAGTTGTATAATTATAACAGATGAAAATAAAATTAAAATTAAAATTAAATTTAAATTATTAATTAATAATTTTAGTACATAAAACAAATAAACTAAATCTGTTTTATACTTTGATTTTATTAAAAATTATTTTTTAGGAGGATTATATATGTTTACTCAATGGAATGGATTTAAAGGCACAACTTGGAAAAAGGAAGTTAATGTAAGAGACTTCATTCAAACTAACTATACTCCATATGAAGGTGATGCATCATTTTTAACAGGTGCTACAGAAGCTACAAATAAATTATGGAACGAAGTAAGCGAATTATTTAAAAAAGAAATAGAAAATGGTGGTGTTTTAGATGTTGATACTAAAACCATATCTAAGATAGATGCATATAACCCAGGGTATATAGATAAGAATCTTGAAAAAATTGTTGGTGTTCAAACTGACGCTCCACTTAAAAGAGCTGTTATGCCTCAAGGTGGAATAAGAATGGCTGAAACTGCAGCTAAATCTTATGGATATGAAATCGACCCTTTAATTTCTGAAATATTCTCAAAACATCGTAAGACTCATAATCAGGGAGTTTTTGATGCTTATACAGATGAAATGAAATTGGCTAGAAAATATGGTATAGTAACAGGTTTACCAGATGCTTATGGAAGAGGTAGAATCATAGGTGACTATAGAAGAGTTGCTTTATATGGTATAGATAGATTAATAGAAGATAAAATTCAACAAAAGAAAAGCTTAGAAGTTAGTACTATAGATGCTGATGTTATTCAATTAAGAGAAGAATTATCCGATCAGATAGCGGCTCTTAACGAGTTAAAAACAATGGCAGCTAGTTATGGATTTGATATATCAGTTCCTGCTAAAAATGCTCAAGAAGCTATTCAATGGTTATATTTTGGGTATCTTGGTGCAATAAAACAACAAAATGGTGCTGCTATGTCTCTTGGTAGAACTTCTACTTTCATTGATATCTATATTCAAAGAGATATAGATAATGGCATTCTTACTGAAAAAGATTCTCAAGAAATGGTAGATCACTTTGTAATGAAGTTAAGATTAGTAAAGTTTTTAAGAACTTCTGATTATAACAACCTATTCTCCGGAGATCCAACTTGGGTTACTGAAGTAATAGGTGGTATGGGATTAGATGGAAGAACATTAGTAACTAAAAACTCTTTCAGAATGCTTAATACATTATATACATTAGGAGCATCACCTGAGCCAAACTTAACTGTACTATGGTCAACAAGATTACCTCAAGGATTTAAAGATTTCTGTTCAAAAGTATCTATTGATACAAGCTCTGTTCAGTATGAAAATGACGATTTAATGACAACTTATTGGGGTGATGACTACGCTATAGCTTGTTGTGTATCAGCTATGAAAGTTGGGAAGCAAATGCAATTCTTTGGAGCTAGAGTAAACTTAGCTAAGACTTTACTATATACTATAAATGGTGGTATAGATGAAAAATCTGGAGTACAAGTTGCTCCTAAGATGGAAAAAATCACTTCTGAATACTTAAGCTATGATGAAATTATAGAAAAATTCGATGTTATGGTAGAATGGTTAGCTAAACTTTATGTTAATACATTGAATGTTATTCACTATATGCATGATAAATACTCTTATGAATCTTTACAAATGGCTTTACATGATAGAGATGTATTTAGAACAATGGCATGTGGTATAGCTGGACTTTCAGTATGTGCAGACTCTTTATCTGCAATTAAATATGCTAAAGTTAAGCCTATTAGAAATGAACAAGGAATAGCAGTAGACTTTGAAATCCAAGGTGACTTCCCTAAATACGGAAATGATGATGATAGAGTTGATGATATAGCAGTATACTTAGTTGAAACTATGATGAATAAGATTAAAAAGAACAAAACATACAGAAATGCATATCACACTCAATCAGTGCTTACTATAACTTCAAACGTAGTTTATGGTAAAAAAACTGGTTCAACACCTTGTGGACGAAAAGCTGGCGAGCCATTCGCTCCTGGTGCTAATCCTATGCACGGAAGGGATAGTAGCGGTTCTTTAGCATCTCTAAACTCTGTAGCTAAATTACCATATGAATATTCTCAAGATGGTATTTCTAATACTTTCTCAATTATTCCAGATGCTTTAGGAAAATGCTCTGAAAACAGAATATCAAACTTAAGTAACTTATTAGATGGATATTTTGTACAAAATGCTCATCACTTAAATGTAAATGTATTTAATAGAGAAACTTTATTAGATGCTATGGATCATCCAGAAAAATATCCTCAGTTGACTGTAAGAGTTTCTGGATACGCTGTTAACTTTATTAAACTAACAAGAGAGCAACAATTAGATGTTGTTAACAGAACTTTCCACGCATCAATGTAATCTGACTAAAAAGAATTAATTATAACAACATAGTAGAGATGTCTTAGTTAGATATCTCTACTATATTTAGTATTTTGAAAGGAACTTAAATTAATTTTATAGAGAAATTATAGAATTTATTTTTTGTATAAAGTTAATTATATTATTTAGATTAAATTGGAAGGAGGCTTTATAATGAAAACTGGTAGAATTCACTCAATAGAAAGCATGGGCTTAGTTGATGGTCCTGGTATAAGAACTGTAGTATTTTTTCAAGGATGCAAATTAAGGTGTGCTTATTGCCACAATCCAGATACTTGGAACTTAAAAGATGGTAAGGAAGTCACTTCTGATGAAATTATAAATAAAATTGTAAGATTTAAACCCTATTTTCAACCTTCTGGAGGTGGTGTAACATTCTCTGGTGGAGACCCCCTTGTTCAACCTGAATTTTTATTAGAATTATTAAAAAAATGCAAAGAACTAGGTATTCATACAGCTATTGATACCGCTGGCTATGGACACGGTGACTATGATGAAATATTAAAGTATACTGATCTAGTTTTATTAGATGTAAAGCATATTAATAGTGATG
>NZ_DHYX01000035.1:57919-60225 GCF_002414285.1 Clostridium sp. UBA5119
CTAAAATAGAATTATTACCTTATCATCTTTTAGGTGTAAATAAGTATGAGAGCTTAGGTATAGACTATAGGCTAGATGGTGTAAATCAAATGGATAAAGAAAGTTGTAGTCAACTTCAAGATTATTTAATATCTAAAGTTCAACAGAGTAAAAAGAGTAAAATTTCTTAACCTGTTAATACTTTTACATTTTTTTCCACATAATCCCCAGATTTATCCACAGGTTAGTAATAAACCATAATTTAAATCATATACTTATAAGTTATACAATTCTATTTACTAACCATCTCTTTTATGAGATAATTACTAATACATTATAATATATATAATATTCAAAAAATATATTTATATAAATTTTATTCAAGGGGGAAATAGTATGAGAAGTAATGCTATAGAATTTGAAATATATATAGAAGAACATAGACTTCCATTAAACAAAGGACTCAATGTAGATGAATTTACCATCTTTTCATTTCCTGAAAAGATCACTATAAACGGAGTTACTAAGCCAGTTCTGGGAGGTGGCCAAGATAGAAGAGCTGTTATATCATTAAGAGATGATGATACATTAGCTGACATCTTCTGCTTTAATATAGCCTCTATATCTAAAGATCAAGATAAATATAAGTTATATGCTTTATTCAATGAATTAAACTCTACATATAAATATGTATCCTTTTATGAGGATAATGAAGTTATAAGTGCAAAAGTATCTCTACCATTTAATAATAACTTTGATGCAGATTTAGTTTTCCAAATGCTTTCTATAATATTTAGAGCTGTAGATGAAGAATACCCTAAAATTCTTTCTACCTTGCACAACTAAATAAACTAGAAAACTAACATGCTAGTTTTAATTTTCTAGCATGTATTTTTTTAATCATTTATGTTATTACATATAATGACATTAACTTAATTAAAGTTAAATAAATCTCAAAGTCTTTACTATTCTAAAATTAAAGGAGGAAAAAATGAATAAAAATAAGAATTTTACTAAAATAATACAAATTCTTCTAATAATAAATTTAATTCTATTAGCTATAGGACTCTTCAGTAAAATGAATTTTGTACTATCTCCTATAACTACAATTCTTAATGCCATGTTTATACCTATAGTTTTAGCAATTTTTCTTTACTATTTAGTGAGACCTGTTAAAAGATTTCTTCAAAATAGGAAATTATCAAGTGGAATAGCTACAGCCCTTTCAATACTATTGATAATAGTATTAATTGTATATATGCTTATATATTCTTCATCAATAATAGCTACCCAAGGTGAAAGTTTAACCATAGCTATTATTGAGTCCGTGCAGAACTTAGCTGATAAATATAGCTACTTATTTCCACAAATTAATGAATTTTTAAATATTGGTGAATTACTTCAAAAAGCCGCTAACTATTTAGTAAATTCTTTTACAGACATAAGTAAAAACATATATGTATTTGCTAGTTCTATAGGTAATTTTGTAGCTCAGATGATTTTAATACCAATAATAATGTTTTATATACTTAAAGATGATAAAAAAATATATAATACTTTCACTTCCTTTCTTCCAAGAAAATTTAAAAGTATTATATTGAAAATACTTCATGAAATTGATACAGTATTAAAACAATACATTACTTCACAGATTATGGTTGCTTGTGTCATCGGAGTTCTTATGTTTATAGGTTATGTAATCATCGGAATGCCTAATGCTCTTGTTCTATCTCTATTTTCTCTTATAACTGCCTTTATTCCTTTCTTAGGTGTAATACTGGGAATTATTCCAGCCATCCTTATATCCTTAAGTATGGGCTTTGGTATGGTACTTAAAATAATAATTCTTACAGTTATTGTTCAACAGTTAGAAGGCAATGTTATAACCCCTAATATCACTGGTAACCAACTAAATATGCATCCACTGACAACTATTTTAGTAGTTACCATAAGTGTATACTTTGGAGGTTTCTTCGCAGCCTTCCTTGCAGTTCCTATATATAACATTGTTAAAATTCTTGTTAAGAATTTATATTGTTATTTGATAAATAAGCATAATACGGAAATTACAGTTGAAAAATAACTTTCAATATTAAAATAAGCACTATTGATTTAACTCATCAGTGCTTATTTTTTTACTCTGCCATTTCCTATAATATTATTGATTCTGAGTAAACCTCATCATTAATCAAAAATTAAGAATAAAATAAAAAATACCAACGATTTCACCTACTGAAATCGTCGATATTACTACATTCATGGTACACCCAACAGGATTTGAACCTGCCACCGATGGATTCGAAGTCCAGCGCTCTATCCAGCTGAGC